>CAMBDN010000200.1 GCA_945865355.1 Legionella genomosp. 1 | reverse complement strand
AGGATTAGGATTGGTCATTTGTAAAAAATTGGCAGAACATATGCGCGGGCGGATTTCACTAAGCAGTGAAGTTTACAAAGGCTCTACCTTCTCTATCCACATTAAGTTAGAAAAATTGCCGTCGTATGAAGTTGAAAAACACCAACTGCACCGTTTTGCTAATTTGAAAGTCATTTGCTTTGATGACAACCCCTTACATTTGGAAGCGCTATGTAATGGATTGGGTTATTGGGGTATTCAATGCGTCCGTATTGATGCATTGAATCAACTTGAAGAAGCATTCCACGACTATAGCGACCACCACTTGGCTTTTGTTAGCGTCAATCCAGGAATTGAACAACAAGTCGCAAAGGTGTTACACAAACAAACCATCCCATGCGTACTTATCGCGAAATCGCCGATTGAAAACTACGAGGCCTTGGGTGCACAAGGATTTCTATTTAAACCCCCAAACATGCAAAAATTGCATGACACCGTTGACTCGTTACTTAATAAAGTAGCGCTCACAAAAACCAACCACCACAAATTAGAGCATCTGCGCGCACAATTACGACTCGCACGTCCTGTGCTTCTTGTTGCCGAGGATAACCCAGTCAATCGCATGTTACTGAACTCAATGCTAGGGGAAAAAACCTGTGTAGAGACGGTTGATGATGGCAAACAAGCGGTGGCTATCTGTAATCACAAGCACTTTAACGCCATACTGTTAGATTTACAGATGCCAATTCTCAACGGCTTAGAAGCCGCCCGTCTGATACACCAAGAATCGGTACTTAATAAAAATACCCACATTATCTTAATCAGCGCCAATAATTGTGATTTGAACAAAGAACAGCTTATGAAAGCAGGAATTGAGCTTTGCTTGCAAAAACCAATTGATGAAGAAGTACTCCTACGTCATTTGCTGCGCCTGATTGGCAAGTCAAAAATGACCGCCATTAATTGGCCTCAATGCGTACAAAAAATGTCTGGAAATCAAGCATTAGCAACCGAATATCTCACTCGCTTTGTAGAGGAATTATCAAAGAATCGTGAGGAATTTATACAATTAATGCATGACAAAAATTTTCTGGGGTTAGAACGGGCCGCACATAAACTACATGGAGCCTGTTGTTTTTGTGGCGTACCTACCTTGCAAAACCATGTGATCCAATTGGAAAATTTGGCCCAAAAATCACTGCACATTGATGAATTACAAGCAACATTTATTGAATTAATCCACAGTATTGACGCCGTATTGAGCGAATATGAAAGCTCGTATCGTATGCAAACCGTGGTCATATAAAAACAGTACTTACAAAAAACCGTATTCAAGCAACCCGAACACCTGCGCGGTCTCCTGAGGAGGAAACCGCGCGATTGCTCAGAATGACAGTACCCTTGGCTTTTCGTAAGTCATCAACAAAGGAGAGTCTATGTCAGTAAAAAATGCAATATATGCCCAGTCTGGGGGCGTTACAGCGGTAATTAATGCCTCTGCTTGTGGCGTCATTCAAACAGCCCGCCTTCATCCTCAACAAATAGGGACAGTCTATGCGGCTAAAAATGGCATTATTGGAGCATTGAATGAGGAACTCATCGATACCTCAAAGGATGATGATGCAGCAATTGCTAAACTTCTTCATACCCCATCAGGGGCATTTGGCTCATGCCGTTACAAATTAAAAGACAGTGGTGCTGAATTTGATCGATTGCTTGCTGTATTCAAAGCGCACAACATTGGCTATTTTTTCTACAATGGTGGGGGGGACTCCCAAGATACGGCTAATAAAATCGCCAAAATGAGTGCAGCTACAGGATACCCTGTAACGTGCATAGGCATTCCAAAAACAGTGGATAATGATTTACCATTCACTGACTCATGCCCAGGCTTTGGCTCCGTGGCTAAATACATCGCTATCTCAACACGAGAAGCCGGCTTTGATGTCGCATCGATGGCTGCCTCATCCACCAAAGTATTTATTCTTGAAGTCATGGGTCGACATGCTGGATGGATAGCCGCAAGCAGTGGTTTAGCAGGAACTGAGAAAAGCGAACCACCTCATATTATTTTATTCCCAGAAGTACCCTTCGAACAGGAAAAATTTTTAAAACGTGTCGCCGAGTGCGTACAAAGCTATGGCTATTGTGTTGTGGTTGTTTCTGAAGGGATAAAAAATACCGAGGGTCAATTTTTAAGTGATGCTGGATTGCGCGACGCCTTTGGCCATGCTCAATTGGGAGGCGTAGCGCCTGTGCTCGCACAATTAATAAAAAGTGAGTTGAATTTCAAATACCATTGGGCAGTTGCCGATTACCTACAGCGCGCAGCTCGTCATATTGCTTCAGCAGTAGATGTAGAACAAGCTTATGCCTTGGGAAAAGCAGCTGTAGAATTGGCGCTCAGTGGCCACAACGCGATTATGCCCATCATCGTACGTGAACAAGATTCGCCGTATCGATGGTCTATCAGCCATGTTGCACTAGCAGACGTCGCCAACCAAGAAAAGACCATGCCGGCCGCGTTTATTAATGCGGATGGTATGGGTATCACTGACGCTTGTCGCCGCTACTTAGCCCCGCTTATCCAGGGTGAAGCCTACCCACCGTATCGTGATGGGTTGCCTGATTATGTTCGTCTCAAAAATCATCTTGTTGCTAAAGTCATTACATAAAAAAAGCCGCCTGAAAGGCGGCTTTTTGAAAGTGCAGATGATTATATTCTACAATTTGCAGGCACATATTTATTATTGGCAGCACCCGTGACAGCACAAACCCAAGTCACATCGCCATTTGCAGTCAATGTTGGTGTCAAACTGACAACAATACCTCCAGCAGTAGCGGTGTAGGTAATCACAATAACGCCAGTAGCCGCTGTAATGGCAATTGAAGCCACATTAGTCGTTGCAGCGGGACTTGTGTAACCAGTAGCCGCTTGAGTTGCAGGCAATGCATTGTTTGTGATTGCCGTTTCAGACACTGCAAGTTTTGCAGAAGATGCCATTTCTAACCCTTCTGTTACACGTGCTCTGATGGTGTAGTCTTGGTATGCAGGGATCGCAATAGCCGCAAGAATACCGATAATCGCAACCACGATCATCAACTCAATCAGCGTAAAACCCTTTTGTCTCATGTTGTATTTCATGTCATTCCCCTTAATTTGATCAACAAGTACATCCTATGTAATGCATATTATATGCCAAGAAAAAAACTGACAAATAACATTATTACAAAATTACGTAGGCTGCAAGGTGCCAAAATTGGTCACTAGATGACAATTGTTGTAGCTAGGATTACAAATAGAATGGATGACTTATTCAATTCACAATCATTCTTAGGGTCTACAACTAGCTGGACGGTATTTAGGAAGTACCGTACCAGCCCTACAATCCCAATCAACATCTTCATTTGGCGTAAGCGTTGGGGTCATGATGATCGTACCACCACCAGCAGTCGCCGTGTATGTGATGGTGATAATACCATTTGCTGTAATCACAATAGACGCCACATTGGGAGTTGCTGCAGGCGTCACATAACCGGTCTCCATTTGAGTCGTTGGCAGAATACTATTCGTTAACGCTGTTTCAGATACAGCAAGCTTTGCGGTAGATGCCATTTCAAGCCCCTCAGAGACACGGGCTCTGACGGAATAATCAAGATAAGCAGGAATCGCAATAGCTGCAAGAAGTCCAATAATTGCAACCACAATCATTAATTCAATCAATGTAAAACCCTTCTGCTTCATGACGCCCCTCTTCATAGAGCAATATCCTCCAGCTATAATGATGCAAATTAAATGCCAATTGAGATGTTAGCTAACGCTAGCATCGCTAAAATTTGTCATAAAAATATGACAACACACGGTTTGCTGCGTATACTTTACATACCATGAACAACTATCAACCGCTTATGTCGCGCAAACTACGTCTCCATCATGCATTAACTGAAAAATTAAAACCAGATACTCTGCTGGTTGAAGATGAGTCAAATCGCCATCATGTGCCGGTAGGTGCTGAAACTCACTTCAAAGTGGTCGCTGTCTCAACAGAATTTGAACACTTAAATCGTGTGGATCGTCATCGCATGATAAATACCCTATTTGCCGAGGAATTTATCGCGGGTTTGCATGCCTTAAGTTTGCACCTTTACACACCGACTGAATGGGTACAGGCTTCGTCCAAAGTACTCCCCTCCCCCGCTTGTCGAGATGGTAAACGCCATGACTGAAAAAAATAGCCCTCTTTATTGGCAAGGCCAATGCGTTCTCCCTATTAAACCACGCGGTTTTCACTTAATAACCGAAGAAATAAAACAAGCGATGCAACCCATGGCTGTCATGAAAATAGGGCTTGTTCACCTTTTTTTGCTGCACACATCAGCATCACTAGCCATCAGTGAAAACACGTGTAGCGATGTCTCGCTTGATTTAGAAACACACTTTAATGCCACCGTCCCTGAAGACAACCAACGCTACCGACATACCTTGGAAGGTGAAGACGATATGCCCGCCCATATTAAAAATGTCATGCTGGGTGTGAGTTTGACTATCCCGCTTAACGATGGTCAATTGCTGTTAGGACAATGGCAAGGGATTTATCTATGTGAGCACCGTAACCACGCAACTGCTCGACGAATTATCGTGACGGCACATGGGATGTAATACAGCACACATCTAATTTATTTCAATACCCTTAAGTAATCCTTAAGTATTATTATTTATACTACTTGCATTTATTTTTACAATCATATCTTCGAAATAAAAGGACACTCTTATGCTTAGAAGAATCAGAATGGCCTACTATGGAGCCCTTGGCGCTATAGTTAGACAATATTTCCCTGCGACAAGAACCACCTCATTCAGTAATAATGAAACCACTGCTTCATCAACAGCAGATAACTCATTAGC
>CAMBDN010000199.1 GCA_945865355.1 Legionella genomosp. 1 | reverse complement strand
CATAGAATAACCCAACTTGCAGCCATTGATGTTTTTGCTGGCGGAGGGGGAATACATTGCATTACTCAGCAGCAGCCGCTGATGGGATGAGGATGACCGACTCCCTTAAGTGAGTGACACAAAATTTGAACAGGCCATTTGTGTTTGATATTCGGTCTAAATGCATTCAAAAAAGAAGGATCTAAACCATGAATACGGCGGTATGGACACCCAAACACCCTGAAAAAAGCAGAATGTGGCAATTCATGCGCTTTGTGGAGGAAAAGCACCAACAGCATTTTACCTCCTATCAACAATTGCATACTTGGTCCGTACAACAACCCGAGCTTTTTTGGCCATCACTTTGTGATTTTTTTGACATTCATTTTGATACCCCAGCCACTCAAATTCTAAATCAGTATTCTAATATGCTCGATGCCCATTGGTTCACAGGCGCTAAATTCAATTTTGCCGAGAAATTACTCTCTCGAGAGGATAATCATCCCGCACTTATTTGCATTGATGAGCGTGGCAAACGTCTGGTTTTAAGTTACAAAGAACTGAAGCAACAAGTCGCATTATGTGCGGCTGGACTAAAGCATGCTGGCATAGTAACGGGCGATCGTGTAGGTGCTGTCATGCCCAATGTGCACTTTACTATCATTGCTATGCTCGCAACAGTGTCTATCGGGGCTATTTGGTCTTCCTGTTCACCCGATTTTGGGGCAAATGCCGTCGTTGATCGGCTCCATCAAATTGAACCCAAGCTCTTGTTTATCTGTGATGGACACCAGTATCAGGGCAAAGTGCACGACGCTTACGAAAAAATTCAGCAAATCAGTGCCATGATGACCACCGTCACCCAAATTGTAGTTTGCCCTATCATCAACGATAAAACGGACATAAGCGCCCTACCCAAAACCATCACCTGGGACGACTTTCAAAAGCCAGCGACGAAACTTGAGTTTGTGTCACTGCCCTTCGCTCATCCTGTCTATATTCTTTTTTCATCCGGAACCACCGGTAAGCCAAAGTGCATTATGCATGGCGCCGGCGGCACACTTTTGCAACATATTAAAGAATTAGGCTTGCATACGGATATGAATGCCGATGACAACTTATGTTTCTACACAACCTGTGGTTGGATGATGTGGAATTGGATGGTATCAGCTCTCACGATGGGCGCCACGTTAACACTGTATGAGGGCTCACCCACTTATCCCGACGCTAACTGCCTGTTCAGCGTGTTAGAACAGGAAAATGTTACTATTTTTGGTACGAGTGCTAAATTTATTTCTTCGGTAGAAAAAGCGGGTTTCAGCCCTAACCACTCATTTGCTCTGCGAAAATTACGTTGCATACTGTCCACAGGTTCACCGCTACTGCCTAAAAATTTCGATTTTGTTTATCAACAGATTAAATCGGATGTACAGCTCAGTTCCATTGCCGGCGGAACCGACATTATCTCCTGCTTTGCTTTGGGCAATCCAATACTCCCAGTATATCGTGGCGAATTGCAATGTTTAGGGCTGGGTTTGAGCGTGGATATATTTGATGAACACGGTAAATCAGTACGGGCTTCACGCGGTGAATTGGTATGTACCCAACCTTTCCCGTCCATGCCCGTTGGATTTTGGCAAGATCAAGATAACACACTGTATAGACATTCCTATTTTGACCTCTTTCCAGGTATTTGGGCCCATGGAGACTTTGCCGAGATTACCGAACAGGGCGGATTGATCATCTACGGACGTTCTGACGCTATTTTAAATCCTGGTGGCGTTCGCATCGGCACCGCTGAAATTTATCGCCAAGTCGAGAAAATTCCAGAGATAATTGATAGCGTAGTGATAGGTCAAGATTGGCAAGATGATGTTCGCGTCGTCTTGTTTGTCAAATTACAAAAAGGCTTAAAATTGACGGAAACCCTGCAGGATACGATTCGAAAAACAATCCGTCAAAATGCCTCTCCACGTCATGTACCCGCAAAAATTCTACAAGTTACGGATATACCCCACACCATGAGCGGCAAAGTCGTGGAAGTTGCCGTTCGCCACACCGTCCATGGAAAAGAAATCAATAACCTAGGTTCCATCGCAAACCCTGAGGCACTAGCCGATTTCAAAGACAGGGAAGAATTACAAAGCTAATACCCTACGCCTATTCGATAAACTCTGTTGGTAGGATAACCAATTTGATTATATAACAAACAAACACCACAGCGATGAAATATAACTCGTAGCCACTTCTCATACCAATAAAGCGCCAGTCCTTTCGTTCGGCATCTGTTGCATCACGAAGCCTTGGAAACCATTCCAAAGGAGCTAAAATTTCCCGACCATCAGCTAATACAAAATGCAATGAAGTTTTAGTAAAACTAACATCAACTGCATGATCATCAAATTTAATTGCTAAAGTACTCATGCCATTTCTCCAAAAATAATTCTTTATGTTCAATTACTAACAATCTAAGTTTGCTTAGTTCATGACTTCTAAAACCATATGAACTCGCTAAACTGACTGGATTCAACCAAAATTTTCCAACCTTATCTCCATGTTCAATATGAATATGAAGCCATTGGTGCCAAACGCCCTAATTTTCCATGCCCCCATCAAAGACAAGTTATTTGTTGAATCGGTCGATGCGCATAATTTTAATAAATTGTACTACAATATAACTTATTATATTTTTTTTATACTTATAAATAAACGGGTGAACCAATGAACACTTATCTGATGAACCGTATTAAAATGCTTCGCGAAGCTTCTGAAGCTTCTGGTCATATCCAAAAGCATAAAAGACTAATATACAAATCTAGAGATGATTTAGAAACAGTGGCCATTCCAAGGGAAATAGAGTCACTGACAACAGCAATGACAACATCTGGATTGTTTGGATTTAGGAGTCGTGTCGATAAAAGTAAAGCCATAAACATCATACGGGAGAGTTTACCAGAAGCTTATAGAGGGAACGAAAAGCTCATGGAGCTCTTGAATGGATTTCTGATAGAGATTTATGAAAAACGATCGTCGGGAAAGAAAATATCAAAAGAAGTGATGGAGGCTTACCTACAAGGACTCGATGGTATCCTTGGGCCAGAGGATCTGGATCACTTCTTAACGACGGTGATGAAGGAAGCCCCCTGCCTTCTAATAAACTACGAGATAGAATCCCTTGCTCTACAGTTGTATATTCAGGAAAGCAACCAGGACATGGGGTTGATTGGACATCTCAACCGTGAAGAAAAGCGTATCGTCGAGCACGAAGGGCTCGACATGACCAAAACAATGATATCGTCTACAGAGGAGGTCATTGAAAAGAGGGGGAGTATAGAAAAAAACGCCGACTCTATTAACAGTGGTGCCTTCCCTAAAAAAGAAGCAAAAATTTTTACAAGAATGGCCCGTTCATCCGAGGAGGAAGCATCCGAAGATGAAATGTATGACCAAGTCATCGTTATCGCCAAGATGATAGCTCAGGCTGTCAAAGAGCCACAATCGTCTTCTTTTGAAAATATTCATCAGGCCTTTGTGAAATTAGACTTGTTGATGGATGAACCCACCAATGACCAATGGAGTCTAGACGAGTTGATAGACGAACTAAATTCTCCCTTATCGATCATCAAAGAGTATACCGAGCTTTGCCTACAGCAACAACTAGAGACCCGCTTTATTCAAAATGGTCTTCTATTGGGTAAAACGGATGCATATATCGATACAGGTCATGAAGGCAAAAAATTTCATCAACTTAAGAATCCAGTCACCAGAGAGTTAGAGGATTTTAATGTGATACCTATCCTGTGCAAAAAAATTAAAGACGGTAATGAATATATAGAAGAAAGTCTATTAGGAAATATATTAATAGCGGCAGAGGAAAATTCCTCAGAATATCCCGTCATGCACATAGAGTGGAGAGGATCACAAAAAACGGCAGCTTGGATATCAGACGCTCAGAGAGCCCCTGGTTTCGACTCGTTTTTTGCTCATGAAGAAGAAATATTGGATACAATATTAAAGGCTATAGAAATAGCACAAACGAAGTCTAAGAAACCCATTAATGTGATGATTTCAGGTCATAGCTTGGGAGGCGGCCTTGCTCAAACGACCTTAAATTCTCTTCAAAGAGCACTTTGTCGAGGCATAGAAGAAGGGGGCACAGCGTTGAGCACAGAATATGATGGCGCTGTAAAAACCAATATTATTAAAAGTAATTATACTACGGACGAATTGCTCGCCAGACATCAGTCATCAATCAACCAAAGAGTGATACCAGCGAGCTGCGTGGCAAGTATCCATGCGATTACTTTCAACTCGGCAGGAGTTCTGCAGGCGGTTGCAAATTCAAGTAATGACTGCAGTCGTTTTTTAAACGAAAGGACTGGTATTAGTTCCCACCTGCATGCACATCAGAACCACAAGGATATTGTTCAAGCAACAGGAGAAGCAACTGTCTTGACCCGTATTAGTGATAATTTGGCAGCTGTTGAGCTTTTTTATAATGAGGATTATGAGGGGATAAAAAATACAGGTATTGCCTTAGGTACCCATCGGGTCAACGCCTATACGCCTCAAGGGACCTTCACTTCACCAACAAAACCCGTAGTACATACTATTTATCAACAGGGCGTCAATGAAGCGCATCTTAAAGAGCACCTGGATTATAAATACCCTATTTTGCAGAGCGGTGGAGATAGCGCAAGAACAATGCTCGTGATGTTAGGAATTCACGATGTCCTAAGAAACTATGAACATTTAAAATATAAATCTCTGTACGCGACAAAATTTTAAATAAATTGTAACTCACTGAAAAATAAATATAATCTCGATCGTCGAAAGGAGATTATATGGATTGTATCAGCGAGTTAAGGGATAGTTTAAATGGAAGCTTTGTATGGAACAAGGCAAGAATGAC
>CAMBDN010000198.1 GCA_945865355.1 Legionella genomosp. 1 | reverse complement strand
TGTTTAGACATGTTGCCATTAATGCATTACGTAACGAAAAAACATGTAAAAAAGGGATAAAGGCCAAGCGATACAAAGCAACCTTGCAACCTGATTATGCGCAAAAAGTACTAAATGGCATTTTTTGAGCACTCATGCGTTTGCCCTGGTGGGTGTTGGGCTTGCAAGTAATTATTTTAGTGGTTATGCTAAAATGCCTTCTGATTTGGTCGTTATAAATTAAATACCTATCACGCAAGAGATAAAGGAGGAGGCTCAATGTGTCGATTAGTGGCTTATTTAGGGCATGAGGTTCTATTAGAAAGCGTATTGGTTAAGCCTATTAATTCTATTGTGATGCAAAGTCTGCATGCCCGCGAATCAAAAATTCCAACCAATGGCGATGGTTTTGGTTTAGGTTGGTATGCCCCTGATATAAGTACAACACCCGCGTTGTTTAGGTCGACCTCACCGGCTTGGAATGATAACAATTTGCTGCACTTGACCGCTAAAATTAAATCACCTTGCTTTTTTGCCCATGTTCGAGCGGCCAGTGCGGGTGGTGTGACACATTATAATTGTCATCCGTTTATTCATGGAAATTGGATGCTGATGCACAATGGTGAAATTTTCAACTTTATGGATGTCAAACGACACCTACGCCATTTGTTGGAAGATGATATTTATAATTGGATTCAAGGTGAAACAGACTCTGAGCATTTATTTGCTTTATTTTTGCAGCTTAGTAAAGGCAAAGATCTTACCAACCTATCAGTAGTTGCCGACGTGCTGCAAGAAACGCTCGCACAAATTATTCAGCTGATAAAAGAGTTTAGTGTGCCTGGACCTTCTTATTTTAATATTTGTCTTACTGATGGTCAACGAATACTAGCCAGTCGATACTGTAACGATAAGCGCCTTGTTCCAGAAACAATGCATTATTCATTCGGAAGTCATTATGTTGTAAAAAATGGCCATTACCACTTGGTGGCAAAAGAGGGTAAACGCGGTAGTCTCCTTATCGCATCTGAAAAGCTTACTAATTTTGATGCAGAATGGCATGACGTACCAGCTAACCATTTGATGATGGTCGATGCGGATTTGAGCCTGCAATTACGCTCTTTGTAATTCAAGCAGTGGCTGTTCCCGTCACTTAAATGGGGCCGTTTATTAACAATATAAAAGCAGTTACTATTTGCTGCCTGAGCGCTGTGAGATACTATTGCGCTTAATGTATTGATGGAAAAATGGAATAATTTTGGAGATTAGAGTTGAAATAGAATATTATTTTGACAAATTAAATATGACCTCAATATTTCACTCAATGTAGCCCGTCAAAGTACTGGCTATCCATTCGACGTCGCGTCTTGTATTAATCGTAAAGACGAGGTAAGCGCTGGAAATGTCGTTACAATCAGTAAAACAGGTTGCGTGGTACAATAGCCCATTGGTATATTTATCAAAGTCGGAACACAATACCCTGTCGAAGTGCGAAATCACTTCGACATAAACTACCTAGAGAAATAAACATGCCTTCTTTTGATATCGTTTCTGAGGTTAATGAAGTTGAATTACGTCATGCAATGGAAAATGCAAAGCGCGAAGTAACGACGCGGTTCGATTTTCGCAATGTACTAGCAAGCATTGAGTTGAAGGAGTTAACCATTACATTGAAAAGCGAGTCTGATTTCCAGGTGCGGCAATTGGAGGATCTATTTCGCAATCATTGTACCAAGCGTGGTGTGAGTTCAGCGGGTGTTGATATTGAGGATAAGCCGGTTCACAGTGGTAAGACCTACTCGTTGACGATGACATTTAAGCAAGGCATTGAGCAGCCTGTGGCAAAAGAGATCGTGAAACTGATAAAGGATAGTAAAACCAAGGTACAAGCATCTATTCAAGGCGAAAAAATACGTATAACAGGAAAAAACCGTGATGATTTACAAGAGTGTATCGCATTGCTGAAAAAGTCAGACATTGAATTGCCATTGCAATTTAACAATTTTCGCGATTGATGCTTTCTTTACTAAAGTTCAAAATAACGCGTATAAATATGTAGATAAGTACCATCTGCTTCCATATTGAGTGGCGCCTGATTAATTTGCTCAACTAACGGTGTTTGCCATGATTCCATAGCCCGTTCCAATAGGTATTGATGAACCAATGAGTTTGTAGATATTACTGTTGTTCGAACACCAATATTTTGCTGTCGCTGAATTAGTTATTGCGACGTCAATTTTTTTTTGGTTTAACGCATCCAGGAGTTCTGGAACCTGTTGTAGGGTAGAGATGGTAATTTGATTGTTATACATTTTACGTGTCAACGCTTCAAACGGGGTGCCGCGCCGAACTCCGACTCTCTTGTTTCTTATGTCTTGTGGATTATTAATGTTGGATTGTTGAGTGCTTATAAATTGTGCCAGACTTTGAAGATAGGGAATGCTAAAAAGAAACTCTTGTTCTCTTTCATGAGTAATAATAATGGCCGCAATAGCAAGATCTATTTTTTCTGTTTGTAATGCAGTAAATATTTCGCTGAAAACGTATGGTTTGAATTTACAGCTTGCTTTTAATCCGTCGACAAACTTCACCCATGATATCAATATCAAAACCATAAAAATTTTCTTTTTGATCGGCAATCGAGCTGAACGGAGGATTTTGTGCTGTTGTACCAATTAGTAGCGTTTTGGCATGGCATGCCGGTACTAGTAGCAATAGAATTAAGAATATTGAGTGCCTCACAGCGCTTTCCTTTGGTCATTAATCGGTAAAATAATTATCATATATTTTCAAATAACTGCCATCTTTTTCCATGCTAAGCAACGCCTGATTTATTTGTTCAATCAGCTTTGCTTGATCACGATTTGCCATAAATGCATAACCCTGTCCTATTGGGATAATCGATCCTACGCTTTTGAACGAATTACTATTGTTTGCAACCCATGACTTAACAGCGGCTGTGTCCATGAGCACTGCATCGACCGTTTTGTTGTTTAATGCATCCAGAAGGTTTGCGTTATTTGCGAATTCGAGGATGGCTATTTGGTCGTTATATATACTAATAGCGAGTTTTTTGAAGGGGGTGCCAAGACGAACCCCTATTTTCTTATGTTCCAGATCAGCCGGACTGTTTATCGGTGATGGCTGAGTGGTCATAAATTTGGCGGTGCTTGCAAGGTAAGGGAGGCTGAAGAGGAATTCTTCTTGCCTGTCAGGAGTGATAATGATAGCTGCACTCACTAGGTCTATTTTTCCAGTTTTCAATGCGGTAAATAAATCGTCAAATTGAGTTGCTGAAAACCGGCATTTAATCTGTAATCGCTTACAAATTTCGCCAGAAATATCAATATCAAAACCATAATAATGATCTTTTGTATCAGCTATAGAGTTAAATGGGGGATTTTGTGGGGTGGTACCAATTAATAGAGTCCCTGAATAGGATAATGGAAGTACTAATAGCAATATGAAAAAAAGTGAGCGTTTCATTTCATCAATCCTTGATGGTTTATGTTTAGTTAACCAATAATTTTGTAATGATGCGCTAACCTCTCGATAAGTTTGGTAAACGGCATCTTGAATGCAGTGACGGATCTTCTGAAGTTGGCACGGGGCTTTGGTTCAACGATCTTCCACTACGTTCAGGATGATGCTCTTTCTCAGGGCTATTGAGAAGTGGCATCATTCTCTACATAAATTAATACCAATTTAAGCAAATTTGAGGCGAATATCCAGACCTTTTTTGTATATATTTTTGTCAACCGGTGCTTGTAGCTGTAAATAAGCAAACAGTTGGTCTATTATAATACATATGGCAATGATTTGATCTGTATGAACCAAAATACAATTAAATGCAAGGGGATTGATTTGAGATGTTGTGTGTAAACCTGGTGGTTTGCAGGGAACCTAATGCACCTCATACGTCACCACAGTAAATGATATTTGCGGCTCAGATGTTCAGACAGTCATTGCCTATATATATTCCCTTGTGGTCTTTGAACCACAAAAGAATGTATAAAAAACAATCTTAATGATATAATTTGATCATGAAATATTTTTTTTTGTTGATGCTTTCTGCGTTAAAGATAGCCTGTGCAAGTAATTTTCCGGTGAAATTAGGTAATTCTGTTGTTGTTGTTCAAAAGCACCAGCATGGTAAGGGAAAGGCGTTTGTTCATCTTCATCAAAATGAAACCACTGCATTAAAAGCCGCAAAATCAGTTATTCGAGCAGAGGGGGGTAGTTTACTGACCTTGGTTCATTCTGGTGAGCGAAACATTGTATTTCACTTATCGAAAAAGCGGTATGAATTTGATCCCAATCGGATTTTTACTGATAGGGGCATTAAGAAAACACTCACACATTTCGGTGATTATAGCCCTGCGGCACATGCTGTAGTGAAAAAGCTAGCTTACAAGATTAAAAAACTGTTGCCTAAAGGTAAAATTATCGCCGTACATAACAATCACTCGTATTCGCTAAAAGACTATCTTCCCGGACGAAACTTAGCGGGTGATGTGCAAGCACTGCATTATACAAAGTACCGTCTTCATCGAAATTTTTATTTGGTGACTCAAGAGAACGATTATGTTCGTTTAAAAAATATGAAATTTAACAGTATTTTGCAGGCACTAAGTGCCACGGATGATGGTTCTTTATCCGTGTATTTAGCCGACCGTGAATATATTAATGTTGAAGCCGCATACGGACAATTGGCTGAGCAGATTAAGATGTTAAAACAGGCATAATGTCTTGCCTATATTAAATGATTTATGTTTTGAAGAATATATTCGCTCAGCCGCGTAGTATTTGCCAATCGTAAGATGAGCCTGAAATAATTATGACGATGTCGTAGTTAGTTTTGCTTTTAGGGTTTTGATTTTTAAAAACTATTTATTTGTTATTGTAGCATAAAATAGACATTGTGAATGAAGTGTGGTCAAGGTTGTGG
>CAMBDN010000197.1 GCA_945865355.1 Legionella genomosp. 1 | reverse complement strand
TCGCTAAAAATATATTCCAAAATTCATCCATCAAACGCACATCTTTATTCAGTGCATAATCGACAACGGCCTCATAGACATCAGCGTTGACTTGTTGATGATTTAAAATACTTCGCACCAAGGTGAGGAGCATCGGGCTTGGGGCTTCTGAAAAGTCGCGAGGCAAGCCCTTCATCATTGCAGATAAGTGCTCTGCCCAAAGCTTCGTTCTGTTGCTCTCAAATATTGTATTATAAAATTCAACGGGCGCCGGTCGGCTTTTTTCAATAACAACCACCAACACTTCTGGCGACAAACTCGCACTAGAGACCAATTGGCTGAGTGCCCATTTACGTGTTTCTCCAACAACCTTCTCAAGCAATTGAGTAGCCAACACAGCATCTGTTCTAACTTGACTATTTGCGAGCAAAACACTCAAAAACGGTTTCGTTGGGTTGACCATGACGGCAATTACCCGCTTCAAGACCAGCGGAGATTGGCCCAGAGCTCTAACAATGTTTGTAAGCTTTTCTTCATTGGCTTTAAATGCGTCAATGTAAGCCAAAATGAACGGTTCATTGCTCGAAAACTCCGGCAATTGAGAGAGTGCATCCAACGTTTCGGGAGCAACGTTCACCCAGACACTGGAATCAATAACAGGATGCACACCTTTTGCAAGCAACCAGCGCACCGGGACTAATACATAATCGCCAGCACCTTGTATCACCAACTCCAACGCATTACGTCCTTCAACATTGACATCACTAATCCTAGCGCCTTTAGTAAGCAACCATTCCGCAACATGAATAAATACTTCATTATTTAACTCCGAACTCGCCTTTTTCAATATAAATTCGAGCAACATTTGATTTTTAGAGCGCACACCCGGGATAAAATCCTTAATAAGCATCGGCAATAATGAATCAACCACAGCCTTCATTTCTTCTACAGGACCGGCCTCATCAAGCGGCACTAGGCGCCTCAAAACAACCAACTGCTCATCATAGTAACGATTGATATACGCTGTCGCTTGCAATGACAAGCGATGACCCTCTACACATTTTTCTCTCGTAAAATCACGGTCTCTCCAATGCGTATTAGCATATAAAAATGCCGCCGCTAAGCGCTCGCACTCTTCAATATCCGCATCGGTTAGATCGTCACTCACATGGACACGCCACTCGAAGACCGTATAGTTTTCCAATGGATGTTCAGCAATATAACGAAAGGCCTTTTGTCGTTGTGATAGTGCTTGACGAAGTGTCAGCATTTCCTTGTGTTCTGTTTCCCGGTATTGCAGCAAATTCTGTTCAAAAAATGACAATTTCTTTCCAGACTCTTCACTTAACCAATTGAGCGGCATGTCACCACTTAATAGCAGTTGATGCTCACCATTGAAAAACCGAACTTTCTCAATCAGCTCTTGATAAGCAACATTATCATTGATCCCACCAGGGGCTCGACCGGCTAACACGGTATTTTGTGTCGTACTCAGCCAGATGAAAGGATTTGGATATTTATTTATTTCAGTGGTCAACTGCTCCGCTTCTTGCTGACTTACAATCAAACAGTCAAGCTTGCCATCACGTCGCTTTCGAAACAGCAAGGCAGGCACTGGCTTTAAGAAAACACCTAATAACTGCGTTTGCCCTTTATAGGTTTGGTTATAATTGGGGCTCGCATAAATCTCACCAAAATCCGGTGCGTTAGGTACGTTTAAACGACACAACTCAGTCAATGATCGGAAACCACGCCCCCTATTATAAGTCGTATAAGGTTCTAGCCCTAATTCTCCATGCCACCACGACTGGTAGGGTTGAGGCTCTAGGGCTGGATTAAACACCTCTCTCACCAACTGTGTTTCTCGCTGCAATTCAACTTGTACCTGTTTTTGTACTTCGACCTCTTTCCCATGCTCTTGCCGTGTAGGACTTAAATACGTTTTTTGGCAAAAGGGCAGCGCGCAGGTGATAATATGATCTAAATTCTTGCGCAATTGAATGGGAGCGGCAACATCAACAGGTTCACCAAGGTCCCTTAACGTTGCTGACCAATCAAGCAGCATACGCTCACGCTGCTCTTCTAAGATGTCTTGTGCGCCGCGCATGACAGCAAGGCCACCATATAACCCAAAAAAGTCATTGTTGGCCTGTTGTACAAAATAGTCTTTAAATGCGGTGGCATACCGATGTTTTTCATCGACTGCATCGCTAGGCAATGCCAGTAGTCGCTTCATAAAATCAGCGCGAATGATATTGGTCATTTTCGCTTGAGCCGCTGAAAAATTATCTTGCTGCAATTGCCGCTCTTCATTCTCAGCAAATTGGGTAATCAATACGTCAAGCGTTGTGTCAGCCATGCTTGCCGGTACAATGATTTCAATTTGTTGACCATCTTGAAACTCCCGTTCACGCAGGAAGCCTTGGAATGCTTTTTCCAGCGTCGTTTCCCTGTCAACCAAAGCAAGCCCTTTAGCACAGCGCGGCAATTTGAGATCAACGCCTAAAGTATGCTCTTGATCATAATAATTAAAGCGTGCATCCGGCGTGCATCCCAGTTTTGCATTGATCACGTCGGGATCGGTAGAGCCAATAACCACAGGCTTGCTCCCTTCATCGACACCTAGTGCGCACAATCGATTGTCTTCATTAAAAAACATAATATATTGCAATGCAGAGGGCTCTGAAAAAGTACCGGGGTATAACCGAGCATACGCAGCAATTGACGTTGCAACCTCAATATTGCTGATCCCTCTAAACGAGGCACAAATATCAATGATGGCACGCACAGATTCACCAGCAACTTTGCCGGCAAATAACTGTGCCAACAGCTCCTGTGGGGTTGATGTATGCCCTACGGGCCGAATCGCAGTCCTTTTTGATTCTAGCAAACCTAGAATAAAGCCGTCGGTCGCGGCCGCCGTATTTTTATGGTAAGACAGCCGTTGATGATACGTACTACTATTTGATGGCGTACCCGTCACCCCTTGAGCTGAACGGTAAATATCCACGTGATTGTAGGCATCTGAATGCAAAATTTGTGACTCTACATGTATTTGGGGCAATACATCTGCCTTCAACATTTCGCACAATAGGGACTTATTCCTACGTAATTCAGCAAAAATAACCTTAAACTGCTCGTCATCATCCAAACGAATTTGGCTTAACGTCAGTCCAAGCATGGGTGCCAGGGCAAGAAATCCTCTGGCGGTGTCAGTGTTGTCAATCATTCCAACAGAAGAATCTTTAAGAAGTTCCTGCCTAGCTAACACTTGCAATTGGTTGAGATAACGCTTCAGAAGTTCAGGTTTAGCTCCATCAATCATCAGCATTTGAATGCTAAAATTGATCGACTCTAGATAATTTCCAAATCGGCTGCGCTCAAGGGGTTTATTATTGGTTTCATAAGGAATAGCCAATCCTTCCCCTGGACGAAGATGAGATGCTCCATAATTGACATTTAATTTACGCTTTAAGGTTTGTGATAATAATTCACTGGCTTGCTCTTTATAGAGCGCACAAATCGTGCGTATTTTCGGGTCTTCGCATCGAAGAATACAATCAGGGATACGCGGCCCTTTGTTTGACAGATAGTTGATGAGCTCGTCCCGCTCTCCAGCTCGCAATCCCAACCGCTGCAGGGTCTGTTTTAAAGGGCTCTTCGCATGATTGACCAACGCAGATATTAGCTGAGAAAGCGCCGCTTCCCAGTGCGAACTATCCGTCATCAGCTCCATCATTAATTGGTGGTTTTCTAAAATGGAAGCCAGTGTTCTTTCTGCAAAACCGTCCCCAAGCGCTGTTAACGACACTTGGTCAAAAAATCGATACAGCTCAACACATTCAGTGATGATACTCGTCGAGACGGCACGTCGATCACCGAGGGTATAATTTAATTTTTTCTTCAGTAACAATGCTTGATGAACTTCATCCATCACCACATCGGCACGGGTGCGGAACAAAGAAACGATCTTATCCAACCATTCGACCTGACTGGCCCATTTTTTACGTTGCCCTGCATCTTCAGGCGGTTGCAGCACCAGTTCTAAGTACTTCAATTCCAGCGACTGTACGGCGTCTCCCGTTGTCACCAAGTAATCTTTGCCAACAATGACATCGATTAATTTGGAGTAAATAAACTGCAAACCTTCCGGTGAGCAATCACTATCGCGGTTAAATTCAAAGGGACATGCTTTTTGGTTATATAGAAGTCCTGATGTTAATGCTAAATCAGCACAATTTGTTTCAAATAATGCACGCGGTACTTCGATAACAACAAGATTTGTCCCCGTTGCTGTCTTCTTAGCCTTTGCAGGTAAAATTTCCTTCGATTTTCCCCCACCCATGATAATTTTCTTGATTTCTTCATGATAAGAAAATGGATCGGTTGCAGCAGGCGTTAACAAATCCTTGATGGCGCCTATCTGTTGTGGGCGCAATAATATATTGTGGTTATATTGCAATACCGCCAGTGCCGGATCAGTTTGGTGATCAATCCGATCTACGGTCAGTAATTCATTAGCAACCTGGTGTAATACCGAGGGGTCGAGGGGTAATACGATAGAGCTGAGTTTACTGCTCAATCGTTGTAATGATTGTTGCCGAATTGACAGGGCTAAATAATGACTTATTTTCGTATGCAGTTCTTGAATCTGCCAATCATTTAACCCGGTTTCTAATGCATAACGCGCTCTATCTGCGCCATGATACAATGCCAATAACTGTTGCTCATCCAATCGAGCTCGAACGTTTCCTTCTACCTCAAGGTCACGATGCCGTTTATGAACAGGATGTGTAGGTCCTGTATTCGCTAGATCTAAAATAACGTCTAACTGACGTCTCCCTTCTCTACCTATATCACTCATAAATGTTTCAGCGACAAATGCTATCCTTTCGCGGGTCGCTTGATCCGCTAACATCTCGCTAGCGATGTTATTCATTGCCTGTAATGCAATAACCTGCTCTTTGCCGGCCTCACGCTCAGCGGGGCTTAACGACATTAA
>CAMBDN010000196.1 GCA_945865355.1 Legionella genomosp. 1 | reverse complement strand
CTGAGACAAACCACTTCCCTCATATTCCTTTATAAGCTTTCGCCAGTAATCTTCTTCTAGTTTCACCATGCTCTCCTCTTTTTATTGAAGTGCACAGTTTAATTAAGTTTTATTTTACTAAAAGGTGTATTTGGCCGAACGCATACAATCAACTGAACAATTAAATCAATTAATCGCAGATGATTTCCTTGAATTTGGTAGCTCCGGGAGAGTTTATAACAAACAGGATTGTATCAAATCAGATGACAGCCCAAGAAAATTTTCCGTCAGTAACTTCAGTATCAAGGAATTAGCTAAAGACGTGATGCTCGCCACGTACAACACAATAGAAGATGGGGCTGTTTCACTGCGGTCTTCAATTTGGAAGCGATATGGCGATGAGTGGCAGATGACCTTTCATCAAGGTACAAAAGTTCAGGAGGCCAAAGATGATTGAAAAACTCACTTATCGCAAAGCTACACTCAATGAGTTAAGAGCAATTGTTAATCTTCTACTTGAAGACGAGCTTGGGCAGACACGGGAATCCAAGAAGATAGAATTAGATCAGCGCTATATTGACGCTTTTAACAGAATCGATATTGATTGTAACCAATATTTAATGGTCGTAGAAAAAGGGGGGGAGATGGTTGGCACTTGCCACTTAACCATCATGCCATCTCTTACTTTTACAGGCCAAACCAGAATGCAAATTGAAGCTGTGCGCATTCTTAAAAAATACCGAGGCCAAAAAATTGGTGAGTGGATGATGCAAGAAGCCATGAGGTATGGAAAATCAAAAGGCGCATCGATCATTCAACTAACCACCAATAAGAAACGTACCTCGGCAAAGAATTTTTATGAAAGATTGGGCTTTGAAGCTAGCCATGAAGGGATGAAAATGTACTTGGAGCAGGTTATATGAATATACATTTTGAAAAAGCCAACTTAAGTCACATTGATATTGTTTTCGGTTGGCTTGCAGAGCCTTATGTTCAGGAATTTTGGGATAATACGCAGGGGCATAAAAACGATATTTTAAATTTTGTTAATGGAAGAAAAGAGCCTTCAAGTTATTGTGACGGTAAGTATGTTTATTGGATAGCAAGCTTTGATAGTCATCCGTTTGCAATGCTAATGACAATCCAAGAAACAGCAGAAGATCATATCGATGACATTAAATTAAATCATCTTTCAACAATCGGTCATACTTACGGTATCGATTTTATGATCGGGGATAAAAACTATTTTGGCAAAGGATATGCCGCCAAAACGTTATCGGAGTTCATTGATTTCTTCAGAAGAGAATTCGACGTATCAGCGGATACATTTATAATTGACCCGGCTAGCGATAACCCTAAAGCAAAACATGTCTACATGAAAGCTGGCTTTGAGCATATTGCTGACTTTGTAATGTCTGGTGCTGTTTCTGGCGCAGGCAAACCACATCATTTATTGATTAGACGATTTGTGCCTAATGTTAGATTATTGCCTGCAACGATTGCTGATTACCCCACCATTCAAAACATGGCGAGATTTTACGTATACGATAGAACAGGTTACATGGGCTGGGAATGTCCTGAGAGTGGATTATTCGAATGTATAGACTTTAAGCATTATTTTGAAAATCATGATGAGAAAGCTTTTTTAGTCAGGGTTTCGGATGAAATCGCGGGCTTTGTTCTATTGGATAAAATGCATGTGCTTGAACCTGTCGATTGGAACATGGGGGAATTTTTCGTTCTTGCTAAATTTCAAGGAAAAGGTATTGCGAACACAGTTGCGCGAGAAATACTTCAAAAGCATCCAGGGAAATGGTCAATAGCCGTAATGCCAGAAAATATAAAAGCAGTAAAATTTTGGCGTAAAATTATTTCTGATGTTTCAAAAGGAGACTACACAGAGATTTTTAAAACAGAAGATGACCTAAGGACTGCAGAAAATCCTGAACCTTATGCAATGAACGTTTTTACTTTTGATACCCATGATAAAACCACTAATGCTAAAAGCAATATCTCTATTCGTCTGTCTCAAGTAAGCGATATACCAATGATGGTCGAGATGTCTTATCAAAAACGCCGTGCCTATGAAAAAGCACAGCCCCAATTTTGGAAATACGCGGGACCTGACGCAGAACTATCACAGGCCAAATGGTTTGAGGAGTTACTTGGCTCTAATGACCAGACCATGCTCACCGCTGAAAGTCATCAAAAAATCGTTGGTTTTATTATCGGTAAATTGATGCCAGCGCCAGAAGTGTATAACCCTAGTGGACTTACGCTTATGATTGATGATTTTTGTGTCGATGATGAGGTTGAGTGGCATTCAATCGGGTCAAAATTGATTCAGGAAATAAAAACAAGATCAAAAACGAAGGGAGTGGCGCAAATTCTTATTGCCTGTGGGGCGCATGATGAACCAAAACGTCGTTTTCTTAAAAGTATGAGGTTAACCGTGGCTTCAGAATGGTATGTAGGAAGCATTGTATGAATATCAACCATCTCAAACACTTAAGCCAGCAATTTAACCTTGGACAGCCAGTACACGCGCCAGAAAGAGTATATGGCGGCTTACTTCACATCATGTGGCGTCTTGATACAGATAAAGGCTCTTATGCGGTAAAGCAGCTATCAAAAGACATTAATCTGAAAAATGAGCAGGTCATTAAAAATTATGAATTAAGTGAAAAAATTGCCTCACGCTTTGTAGCACAAGGCATCCCAGGCATCTGTGCTATCGCACAATCTGGTAAATATCTCTTTATGATAGATGGTACTGGCTTTCTAGTATATCCATGGGTTGATGCAAAAGCACTAGATCAACACGCCGTTTCAGAACATCACGCCCTAAAAATAGCCACTATCCTCGCCAAAATGCACTGTCTTAATTTGGATGAGCCTGAAATCACCCAGCCAGAATTCTATACCCACACAACAAAAAATATTCTTGAACTATTCGACAAGGCTGAAAGTTTTGGTTGTCCTTTTATCGTGGATTTACGGAAAAACCAGAAAAATATATTGGCAGCTAACGAATCGTATCAAAAGGCAATACCAATTTTAAAAACACATATTATTGTCAGTCATGGTGATTTGGACCAGAAGAATGTTTTGTGGAACATTGACAATAATCCCATCTTGATCGATTGGGAATCTGCCTGCAAAGTCAATCCCACTTATGACATCATCAATACGGCATTTTATTGGAGCGGTATTACCAGTGATTTTGATAAAAATCTATTTTTCAAAATGATAGGTGCCTATCAAAAAGCTGGTGGCGTTATTAATAAAGATCATATTGTCGCTGCTTGTTATGGCGCTTTTAGTTGGATTGGCTGGTTAGTTTATAACATAGATCGATCCTGTGTTTCCGGCAATTCTGAACATAAAGCCATGGGCATTGAACAAGTGAATCAAACTTTAGCCACTATTCTACGCTTACAAACCATCATGCCTGAAGTCATTAAAATTATTGAAGGTAAATTATGATCACTATTGACCTACTTAAAAACCACCCCGCGAGCATACCAAGATGCGCAGAAATATGGCATGAGGTTTTAGGTAAAATCTGGATGCCAGAAATTGGAATTGAAGAAATTGAATCTTTGTATTATGAAGAGCTGAAACCAGATATGCCACTGACTTACATTGCACTAGACGGTGAAATTCCTGTAGGTTCTTGCACATTGGAATTAAATGGTGGCATTCGGCCAGATTTAGGACCTTGGATTGGTGATTTGGTCGTTGATCCAAAATATCAAAAACAAGGGATCGGCAAGATGTTAATTGATGCCATCACAAACAAAGCCGCTGAGCTAGACTTTCACAAATTGTATCTTTTTACATTTGATCCAACTATTACTGACTATTACACTCGGCTAGGTTGGAAAAAAATCGGCATGGATGAGTTTAAATCGAATCCTGTAACCGTGATGGAGGTAGTGTTATGACAAACACCGATCAACCATTCAACATCACCCCTGATCTTGCACGTAAGCTCATAGCTGAGCAATTTCCAGAATATGCTCATTTATCCATTACATCAGTTGAAAAACAAGGACATGATAATCGTACCTATCGTTTAGGGCCGGACATGTTAATCCGCATGCCAACAGCGGTTTCTTATGCTTTGAAAGTGCCTAAAGAACAAGCCTTATTACCGAAGCTAGTGTCCCACTTAACGGTCAGTATTCCTGTTCCAATCAAAATGGGTGCTGCTTCACAAGGTTATCCATACCCATTCTCTATTTATAAATGGTTGGAAGGAACGAGTATTAACCTTCTCGTTTTGGATAATGATTGCTTAGAAAAGCTGGCATTTGATTTAGTAAGATTTTTAAAAGAGTTGCAAAGCATCGATGATGTCGATGGACCAACTCCCGGCCAGCATAATTGGTGGCGTGGCGATCATGTCAGTGTTTACGATAAAGGCGCCCGAGAACAAATTTCAGAGTTATCAACTGTTATCAATGAGAGTAAAGCGATAGATCTGTGGGAACGTGCCTGCAAGACAAAATGGGATAAACCTCCTGTATGGATTCACGGCGATTTTGCGATCGGTAATATGCTGCTTAAAAATAGCAAACTATCCGCTATTATCGATTTTGGCGGTGTGGCCTTAGGTGATCCGGCATGCGATCTTGTGATCGCATGGACTTTCCTTAATGGAAAAGCACGTGACATCTTTATCCAAGGGATGGATTTAGATGAGGACACTTGGCTTCGCGCAAAAGCCTGGACCTTATGGAAGGCAACGTTTGAATTGTGCCAAATAGCAGATAAAAATAGCCTTGAGGCACTTATACAAAAAAGAATTATTGAAGATGTAATCTATGTGATGAGCGACAATTATAATTACCCACTCGCATTGCTTCATGAAAAAATGAACTATTAGTCAACCGTTGCCTCAAATAAAATCGTACTCTTTAATATTTATGAGAGATTTTGATGGGGGCAAAAATGAGCGCAACAACACGTAGAGAATTATTAAAACATATTCAACAACGCTACAAAGAAGCTAA
>CAMBDN010000195.1 GCA_945865355.1 Legionella genomosp. 1 | reverse complement strand
AACCATTTGAACCCTCTCCCCCTCTAAACTCAAGACGCTTAAATTTAGCAACGCCGTCATCCAGAGTAACGCCTTTTAATAAAGCCTTTACCGCATCGGGACTCACTTGCCCAAAAACACGCACCGCGTATTCGCGCTCGATCTCATACTTAGGATGCATCAGACGATTCGCTAACTCACCATTATTGGTAAAAATAAGTAAACCCGATGTATTTAAATCGAGTCGACCAACTTGTACCCAACGGCCCTGTTTTAAATGTGGCAAATTATCAAATACCGTTTGCAAATGCTTTGGGTCACGCCGGCTAGAAATTTCACCAACGGGTTTGTGATAAAGTAAAATCCGTGTCTTCGATTCAATTTTAAGTGGGTTATCAATAACACGCCCCTTAACACTAATTTTGTCCGCGGCGGTACCCACATCACCAAGCTTCGCTTGAACACCATTCACTTGAACCAAACCAGCCTCGATCCAGCGCTCCATCTCTCTTCTTGAGCCGAATCCAGCCTGACTCAATATTTTTTGTAATCGTTCACTGCTCATTATTTATTATGTCCTGAGGCAAATCTTTCAGACTCGCCAGATTAAAATAGTCAAGAAACCCTTTTGTGGTAGCATACACCGCCGGCTTACCAGGAGCATCACGGTGTCCTGCAATATATACCCATTCACGTTCTAAGAACGTCTTTAACATAGGAGTCCTTACCGCAACACCACGAATATCTTCTATATCAGCACGCGTTACCGGTTGCCTGTACGCAATAATTGCTAACACCTCTAGAAGCGCGCCAGAATATTTTGTCGGTTTTTCAGTCAACAATCGGGTAATCCACGCACTATAACGTTTTTTTGTTTGCAAGCAATACCCACCCGCCAAGCATTTTAATTCTATTGCTCGCGTTTCATAATCCTGCGTTAAATCATCAATTGCCTTTTGTAACTCGATTCGAGATGGTTGTAGCCCATCATCAAAGGCTGTCAGCATTTTATCCAATGTTATTGATTCACCACTGCTCATCAACAACGCTTCAACAATGTGTTTTAGTTCGAAATCACTCATATTGATTTGCCTGAAGATGAATGGGTGAATATACCGCTGCCTGGGTAATTATCACCAAAGATTGCTTGGCTAATTCAAGCACAGCCAGCAACGTTACCACCAATCCCATACGCCCTTCCTGTGAATTCAATAAACGCGAAAACTCGATTAATTTCTCATCCTGTAAGTGGCTTAATATGGTTGCCATTCGTTCTTGAACAGATAATAGTTCACGGGAAATTTGATGATGCGCCCTCGTTTGTTGACGCTGACTCAACTCAATCATTGCATCCACCAACGACGACAACCCAACATCAGGATGTACTTTCTCAGTATGACGACCCGCTATGTCTACATTAACTTGAAACACATCCCGTTCAAATCGTGGTAATTTATCAATGAGCAATGCAACCTGCTTAAATTGCTCATAAGCTTGTAAGCGTCTAATAAGCTCCATCCTAGGGTCTTCTTCAATCTCTTCTTGATGCGAAGAATTAATCGGCAATAAAAGACGCGACTTAATTTCGGCCAGTAATGCTGCCATCACCAAATAATCTGCCGCTAACTCCATCCGTCGCACTTCCATCAGCTCGATGTATTGCATGTATTGCTTCGTTATAACGGCCATTGGGATATTTAAAATATCAATATTTTGCTGGCGTATGAGATACAGAAGCAAATCCAGTGGGCCAGTAAATGAGTCAAGCAATACCTCCAAAGCATCTGGAGGTATAAACAGATCAGTTGGCATCTCGGTGAAGGGCTGCCCTGCCACCACAGCCAAGACGGCCGGCTCTGGCATTCCTGTCATCAATAATCCAGTCCCATTACTTCCCGGACTTCACTCAATGTTTTGTTCGCTTCTTCCCTAGCTTGCTCACTACCCTCAGCCACAATACGTTTCACAGAACCAAGATCAGCCTGATATTCCTTTATTGCATATTGAATCGGCTTCAATTCATTATTAATCGACTCAATCACCGGGCGTTTACAATCGATACAGCCAATGCCAGCAGAACGACACCCCTTCTGAACCCATTCCTTCGTTGACTCATCCGAATAAATTTTATGAAATTGCCATACGGGGCACTTTTCGGGTTCTCCTGGATCAGTGCGTTTTACTCGCGCCGGATCAGTAGGCATCGTTAAAACTTTCTTTTCAACCTGCTCTGGCTCTTCTCTTAAATTAATGAAGTTATTGTATGACTTGGACATTTTTTGTCCATCTATCCCTGGCATTTTTGCATGTTCGGTTAACATCGCCTGTGGTTCTGATAAAATAATCTTTCCTACGCCATCCAAATAACCCAGCAAACGTTCTTTATCGCCAATGGATAAATTATGTTGATTTGCAAGCAAAGCGCGCGCAGTACTCAATGATTCATGACAACCATCTTGTTGGAACTCTTTACGCAATTGACTGTACATGTTTCCATTCTTTTTACCCATTTTTTTAATGGCTTCAATAGCCTGGGCTTCAAAATTAGGTTCACGGCCGTAAAGATGGTTAAAACGTCTAGCAACTTCACGAATGAGTTCAATATGAGCGACCTGATCATCGCCTACCGGGACAAAATTGGCTTTATAAAGGAGTACATCCGCACTCTGTAACAATGGATAACCTAAAAAGCCATACGTCGACAAATCTTTTTCACGTAATTTTTCTTGTTGATCTTTATAAGTTGGTACACGCTCTAACCAACCAAGAGGCGTTATCATCGATAACAGTAAATGTAACTCGGCATGTTCAGGCACCCAGGACTGAATAAAAATCCGAGATAAACTTGGATTAAGTCCACAAGCTAACCAATCAATAACCATGTCCCATATTAACGGCTCAAGTGCACCCGGTTCGTCATAACGTGTGGTTAAACCGTGCCAATCCGCTGCAAAAAAATAACAATCATATTGGTGCTGAAGTTTCAGCCAATTTTTAAGCACACCATGATAATGACCAAGGTGCAGCTGACCGCTAACACGCATTCCTGAAACGACTCTCTTGTTGTTAGTAAAAACTGACATGTACATCCTCTATAAACAAAAATAGTTCTACTATCTAAACGGCGCTGGATCGCCCTTACCTTCTCTTATTACCACTGGATACTCACCCGTCAAATCAATAACCGTTGTTGGTTGCTGACCACAATTACCGCCATCAATGACTAAATCAATATGATGCCCCAATAAATCTTTAATGGATTCAGGTTCACTCAACGGAGCAGTAGCACCTGGCAAAATTAATGTGGTGCTCATTAACGGCGCATCCAAACACTCCAACAAAGCCAATGTAATGATGTTTTCTGGAACTCGCAGCCCAAGTGTTTTCCGTTTAGGATGCAACATTAAACGAGGCACAACGCCAGTAGCATTCAAAATAAACGTATATGAGCCCGGTGTGAATGCCTTCAGCAGGCGAAAAATAGGATTGCTCACCCGTGCATATGTCCCCAGCTGTGATAAATTACTGCAAACCAAGGTCATATTGTGATCTTTATCCAGTTGCCGTAAACGCCTTATCCGTTCTAATGCCGATTTATTTCCTAGAGCACAACCCAGTGCGTAGCCTGAATCCGTTGGATAAACGATTAACCCACCCTCCTCTACAATAGTAGCCGCTTGACGCAGCAATCGCGCCTGAGGGTTATCGGGATGAATAGCAAAAAATTGGCTCATAAAGCAATATCCTTCCATTGGTGCCAAATTGGGGTACAGTTTACTGGTAAAGGATGTTGTTGGCCAAGTGAAATACGTGAAAGCCTATCCCCATGGTAATCAGAACCGGTAGAAGCCAAAAGCTCAAAACGGCTGCAAAGCCCTGCCATCTCGGCTATTTGAACTGTCGTGATTGCTCCAGAAACCACTTCCATGCCAACACCACCTACTATTTTGAATGCTACGATTAACTCATGCAGCTTTGATCGAGTCAACGCATACTTCAGTGGATGCGCTATAACCGCTTGCCCTCCGGCGAGAACAATCCCTGCTACAGCTTGTTCTATATCTATCCACTCACTAGAAACATACGCAACACGTCCTCGACCTAAAAAGCGTTTAAACGCAGTTTTAAAATCACCTGCACGCCCTTCATTAATCAATATTTGCGCAAAATGTGCCCTTCCAATTCTATCATGTCCCGCTAAATCACAAGCTTTTCGGTAAGCATCTTCGACACCGACATCTTTAAGACGATCAGCAATGAGCTTTGCACGAGTGATACGATTATTATTTTGTTGATCGATCAAAGTGAGTAAGGCTTGGTTGTCGGGATTAATATTTAACCCAATGATATGAATATCGTATTTTTTCCAGCGCACACTGAGTTCAATACCATTAATAACGCTAATATCATGGGCTTTTGCAGCATCATGTAATAACTTTAAGCCAGCTACGGTATCATGATCCGTAAGGGCAAGAACCCGGATCTGCGCATCAATGGCCTTTTTGATCAATAGATCAGGACTTAATTCACCATCCGAAAAATAACTGTGACAATGCAAATCAATCATAAGTAATTTGAAAAATAATAATATTCGTACGGTCCAAATACACTATTATAGCTCATTTTGTAATTCATTATTAAATAATGAACAAAAATAGCATGTCTTGTTGATAAAAATATATTTTTTTTAAAATTATATACCTATACTCTATGAGACACTTAAACCTTTTGCTAAGATGTCATCCGTAGTACTAAGTTTAACTCTCTCACTAATTTTCAAGGAAGGTATCATGAAAAAATCATCTTTAGCTGTAGCTGCTCTACTAACAACTTTTGCAGCTGCCACAGTTGCCCCTGTTGCATATGCTGATGCGAATGCCGCACAATTAGCTGCTGCTTGTAAAGGAGCTTGTGCTGGTGCTACTGGTTGTAAAGGCTGCAAAGGTTGCAAGGGCTGTAAAGGTTGCAAGGGCTGTAAAGGCGCTTGTGCTGGAAGTACTTGTGGTGGATGCACAGGAA
>CAMBDN010000194.1 GCA_945865355.1 Legionella genomosp. 1 | reverse complement strand
AACGTGGTTCCTCTTGTCTCCTCGAAAAAACATCTCAACCATCGGATTTTGGGGCGACTTGAGTCGACACCTTCATTGAAGTACAGAAAAGCGGGATAGATCAGAATGAGACAGATTTTGCAAATTTAAAAACTTGATCATCGAGTGTTAGTGTGAGAGTAAATACAAGCGTCCTTTTTAGTCCAGCAATAATGGCAGGTTTTTCTTCACTAAGACCTTGAATCAAAGGGACAGCAATAGTAAAAAGTGCAGTGGGACCATTGCATAAAAATGCAATTAAAACAGCGATGGCGCTGATAACATACTGCAATAGGAAGGTTGTCCTTGAGCGGGTTTGAATGAGCAAGATAAACGTGGCGATTGTTGTGAAGAGTGTTAATGTACCCTCCAGCATATTGCTGGCGTATATGTAATTTAATGGAACTAATAACCATATAAATAGCAATAATCCCAAGTTAATAAGGGTTGTATTTTCTTGTTTTAACCAATACCAAGATATAATTGAAAACTATCCTAACGCCATTAAAAATGAATAAAACCTTTCAACTCCAACTCCAACTCCAAATCCTTGTCCTAGTAATTTAAAAAATAGCGACTGGAAATAGATTGCAAGTGGGGGGTGATCATAGAAAATTGTGTGTTCTGTTTGTGAGTAATACGGTTGCCATATGGTCCCGTATCCAATGCTTAGATTTTTAGCAATTGCCGCATAAAAGACGCCATCCAAAAACATACCCTGACGGACTAGCGGAAGGATAATGAGAATCAATAGTAAACTCAGTGCAAGAAACCAGATTGGGTGCCATAGACGATTTATAGGTTCCGATAATTTCATCCATTAATACCTATTGAAATATATTTGGAATATTGCAAGCAAAGCGATTATTAATGAACATTCAAGCGAACACCTTTGGTGCGGTGGTAAAATGTTAAGATGAGCAGCTCGCATTTCGCTTCGCAATATGTGGGCTGCTCGATATTTTTATTTCTTAAAACGGAATATCGTCATCTAGCTCATCAAACGCATCCTGTGCGGGTGCTGCTTGCTTTGTTTTAGGTTTTTGTGCGGAAGTATTACTGATCCCTTCGTCCTGCTGCTGATGCGACGCTGCTGAAGGCATATCACTGTATGATTGTGATGCACCACCTTTACTGTCTAGCATTTGGATATCTGAAGCAATGATCTCTGTTGTATAACGATCTTGCCCCTGAGGATCTTGCCACTTACGTGTTCGAAGACTCCCTTCGATATAAAGCTTCGAGCCTTTACGTACGTACTCACCAGCAATTTCACCTAAACGATTGAAGCACACGACGCGATGCCATTCAGTTCGCTCTTGTTTATCACCGGTTTGTTTATCTTTCCATGTCTCACTGGTTGCTAGTGAAAGTGTAGTAACTGCGTTGCCATTAGGCATATACCGAACATCTGGGTCGACGCCCACATTACCTATTAATATTACCTTATTGATACCACGTGCCATATATTTCTCCATTATGCGATAGTTAGATTGTAACTGCGCGCCAAACTTCCAACAAATGGCGGATCGTTACGTTAGGAGAAGATTATACTCAATATTTGATTTCCGGTATATTGTTGGTTATTGTGAGCAAGTTTCTATTAGCCTATCAGCGCTGCCATCTTGGTATTGGGCTTTATCGATACGAAGATAGACGGTTCCTTCATCATGAGCGATTACAACGTTTTTAACGCCAGGTAACAATGCCAAACGTTTGGCTAGGTCTGATTCATCTTTTAGCGTGTTGTCATAATGCAGCATAATGGTCAGTTGATAAACATTGGGTTTCATATAAAAAGAGAAGGCTAGCCACAGAAGCGAAATGATGCCGTTGGCAATGAAAATCCCTTGGTTTCCTGTAAATTGATAAATAACACCCGCAGAAGCACCGCCTGCAAAAATGGCAAGGAATTGACTGCTGGAGTAAATTCCCATGGCTGTACCTTTGCTATCGGCGCCGGCTTGTCTTGAAATTAATGATGGCAGGCTAGCCTCTAAGAAATTAAAGGCAACGAAATAAGTGAATAAGAGACCACAAATAGCAAACCAGTATTGAAATGTAAATGCCAGAATAAATTGACAGAGGCAGGTTAAGGCAACTGATGCTAGAAACACCGCTTTAATTTGCCGTTTTTTTTCTGCGAAGGTGAGAAATGGTACCATCAAAAAAAATGAAAGTAGCATTAATGGAAGGTAAAAATGCCATTGTTGGGATAGATACCCTAATTTTATTTGTTGCTGGAGAATGATTGGTATGCCAAAGAACGTAGATGTTAGAATAAAGTGTTGGCAAAAAATACCTAAATTTAGACGTTGTAAGTGGCGATTGCAAAGCACTTGCTTAAATAAGGCTGGATTGGTCTTATTATCAAGATGAAACAATTCTTTTTTCGGAGTTGGGATGACAGCATGGAGCAGCACTAATCCTAGTGCTGCCAAAAAAGTTGTAAGATAAAAAATTCCTGCTAGACCAAATTGATGTGTAATAGCGGGACTTAAGACCATAGCTAGGCTAAATGACAAACCGATCGTTATACCAATCACGGCCATTGCTTTGGTTCGTTGTTCATCGGGGGTTAGATCAGCTAGCAAAGCAATTAATACACTACCAATTGCCCCCGTACCCTGTAGGGTTCTCGCAATGATCATTCCGTATATTGATGTGCTGAATGCGCCGAGTAGACTGCCACAGGTAAAAAGGATTAAGCCCAGAGTGATTATCGGTTTTCTACCGAAGCGATCAGATAAGATGCCAAAAGGAATTTGCAAAAGTCCTTGGCTTAAACCATAACTACCCAGGGCCACACCGATCAGTGCTGGTGTGGCTGATGTTAATTGATTAGCGTATATGGTAAATACGGGAATCAGCATAAACAAACCTAGCATTCGGAATGAGAATAGGGCTGCTATGGGAAAAACGCTGTTCAACCAGGATTGTTTCATTGACCTTTAATTCATCTCTAATAATGGTGTGCAGATGGTACTAAATATAGTTGGTTTGAAACAAGGGCCTTTTGACGGGTAATTACTAAGTCGCAATCAAATCCCTCCGATTTTCAAGATTCAATGCTGATTACTCGTCCATATTATTGAGAAGTTTTGCTCCTATTTGTACGACCTAATTGACAGGCTATCTGAATCGAGGTAGTTTGGTTCATTTTAACGCAAAGGGTCGGCTAATGAGTTTAGTATTGGCAAATAAAGTGGCATTAATTACCGGAGGAGCACGTGGGATAGGCCGTGCAACTGCATTGAAATTAGCAGGGGCTGGCGCCGATGTGGCTATTGTTTATTACAACAGTTCGGATGAGGCGGCGGTATTGGTTTCTGAGCTAGAGGGCTTAGGTCGTCGCGCTATCGCGCTCCAGGCCAACGTTGCGGACCAGCAGTCGATCAAAGAGATGTTTGCGCAGTTTCGTGAGCATTTTACTCGACTTGATTTTTTGGTCAGTAACGCTGCGAGTGGTGTATTAAAACCTGCAATGAAGATGTCCACCAAACACTGGCGCTGGTGTATGGAAACAAATGCTCTTGCACTCAATCATCTTGTTGTTGAAGGAAGAGAAATGATGCCTGTAGGTAGCCGTGTTATTGCGCTATCAAGTTTGGGGGCACACCGAGCCATTCCAAATTATGCATTTATTGGAGCCTCAAAAGCAGCCCTTGAAGCATTGGTACGCTCTTTAAGTCTTGAATTGGCTGAAGTGGGAATTAGCGTGAATACGGTATCAGCGGGTGTCGTTGATACTGACGCGTTAAAACATTTTCCTAATCGAGAACATCTGCTGGATGAGTACCAAGCACATTCATTATCGGCGCGGCCATTAACGCCACAAGATGTGGCTAATGCGGTCTATTTATTATGCTTGCCAGAAGCTGAAATGATCAAAGGCCATACCTTGTTTGTAGATGCGGGTTATAGTGTGGTTGGTTGATTTCTTCTGGAGGAACAACGTAATGATCCCGTATTACAGTGCGCTGCGTAGTACGGGGTTTGCTTCAGCAAATGCTTGCATTTCGTTAGGTAACAAATGACGAAAGGCTAGTGCTTGTCCTTTGAATCTATCTTTCGTTATTGGGCAGCCTTGCCAATCGGTTAACGTGCCGCCCACTCCTTCAATGATAGGGATTAATGCGGCGATATCATAATAGGCCAAATCAGCCTCCAAAATAATATCAATGAGTCCTAAGGCAAGTAGGCCATAGGCATAGGCATCGCCACCGTAAGAGCTGATTGAGGCTTTTTGTTGGACCGTCTGATACATCAATCGTTCTTCCTTTGATTGGAACATTTGTGGAGTGGTGCAACTAAATCGAGTGACGTTAGGATTGGCTGGCGGGCAATCCGGTATCGGTAGCCCATTGAACAGTGTCCTCTGCCCCGCTATTCCAAGCCATCGCTCGGCCAAAATAGGTTGAGAAATGAGGCCTAGAATAGGCACATCATCACGTAATAAAGCGATTAGTGTACAAAAAGTTGGCTTGCCGCTTAAAAAGCTTGCTGTACCATCAATTGGATCTAAAACCCAAGTGTAACCTGATGTTCCTTGGGTCACCCCATGTTCTTCTCCTAAAATACCATGCTCAGGGTGGTGGACTTGTAAATAGTTACGCATTGCTGATTCTATTTCTAGATCGGCTGTACTAACCGAGGATCCATCTTGCTTAAAGCTTTGATCGATGGGTTTACGAAAATGTTTTATCGCAATAATCGCGGCTATTTCGGCGAGTGCATTAGCAGTGTCTGCCCAATTTGTTTTCATATATCCCTTGACAGTCGAATTGCCGTACTAGTATAGTAGCACGATACTTCTGTGGAACAAAGAGGAAAATGAAATGTTAAAACCCCAAATATGTATAGCGTTGCAAAAATCTGGAAAATTAGCTTCTGACAGTCAAAACCTATTTCAACAATGTGGGTTTACCAAAATCAGAAACCGGATAAAAAAATCATCTTGTTTGATTATCGCGAAACACGACAAGCCCAATGGCCTAAAGAAC
>CAMBDN010000193.1 GCA_945865355.1 Legionella genomosp. 1 | reverse complement strand
GTGCTTACTCATATCCGCCAAGCCAGCACTATAGAACAGCTGGAGCACCTTCTTCCTTATAACATTGACCCCTCATTGTTAACTGATATGCGTAGCTTACCTAATCTCATTATGCCGGAGAAGAGTGCAGTTAATTAACCGGTTACATTAAGTTACTTACCAACACCCCAACTTTTTGATAGTGAATACCTGTTTTATATATTTTCTTCAAACAAAACTTAGCGACGCGCGTTAAATAGCGCAAATCGTCTGTGGCTTGAATCAACTTATAGTCAACGGCATTGTGGTAGCATGGTAAGTCTTCACGAAATCGGTTGGATTGCACAAATACTGAAATCTGTTGAGCCAGCAATTGTTGCTGACGCATTTTTTCATAGACACGTGCGCAATGACTGCTGATAGCTTCGGCAAGGTAGATGTAATCGGTCTGCAAGCTGCCGAAGCTTCTCGATGAAACAATACTTTGCTTTTTTTCAGGCTCGGTAATTTGAGAGCAAGCTGTTCCATTTAGTTCCATGGCTGTTCGCATCAAAATAACGTTAAAACTATCTCTGATAAGCTTTGGATTTGCATTTGCAAGGTCAGCCGCTTTATAAAGCCCCCTTTGTTGCAATTTTTTTTGCCATCGACGCCCGACTCCCCATACTTCACCAATATCAGTTTTTTCAAGCCATTTTTGTCTATCTATTAGATTGAACACAGGTACTTTAAGTGTTTTTTTCGCAATATTATTGGCCAATTTTGCAAGGGTTTTGGTTTGACCAATACCGATGGAGGTTGGGATGCCAGTTTCTTTTAGAATGCGTTTTTGCAGGTTATGGCAAAAATCATTGTGTTGTGCTGCCGGCAGACTACTTAAATCAAGAAACGCTTCGTCGATGGAGTATATTTCAACGTTAGTCCAACTGTCTTCGATGATCCACATAACCCGGTAGGACATGTCGCCATAAAATGCATAGTTTGATGAGAAAACTTGCACGCGATGCTGATTGCAAAAGGATTTAACTTTGAAGTAGGGTTCTCCCATCGTAATACCCAGTGCCTTTGCTTCATTAGAACGTGCAATAATGCAGCCATCATTGTTGGATAACACAATAATGGGTTTATTTCTTAAATCGGGTCGAAACAAACGCTCACAAGAGGCGTAAAAATTATTGCAGTCAATGAGGGCGAACATCAACGTACCTGATGAATAACATGGGTAACAACACCCCAAATCACTAAATCTTGTTCATCGGTGATATCTATGGGGTCATAGGCCCGATTTTCAGCAAGCAATTTGACCTGGCCTTGTTGGCGCGATAGGCGTTTAACGGTTAACTCACCATTAATTGCCGCAATAACAATTTTTCCATGCGTTGCCTCTAAACTTCGATCAACAATGAGCATGTCCCCTGATTGGATTCCGGCATTTTTCATTGAATCGCCGGATGCTTTTACAAAAAAGGTTGCTGCTGGATGTTTAATTAGGTGCGTATTTAAATCGAGCTTGCACTCAATATAATCATCGGCAGGGGAGGGGAATCCTGCGCGAACGGTGCTTGAATAGAGCGGTAAACTTGTATTGTGATTATCATTTGCCAGAAAAGCCATGACCTCAGTGACACGTGACAATGGGATGCGCATGGGTTTGGTTGCTTCGCCATAAGCATTTTTTCCTTTAGGACGACCAGCACCATCTCTCTTTCCACCATGGTCCATATTATGTCGCAACTTGATTAGTGTACATTAATGGAATGATAAGACGAAAAGTAATAATTGTAAACTGACGCACTAGGTGATTCAGTCGGTTTTTATGTAACCCATTGAATTATAAAACAATTATTTATTTAAAGGTCACTACCAAGGCCAAGCATCGTCCATTAGATGAGTTTCTCTTGAAGAGGCTATTAGTGTGCTCACAAGAGAATTCCAAGAGGAATTATTATTTCTCTATTTTTTCCAACTTGTGACCATCTAAATGTCGATCATTACGTTCATTGACTTGTTTCTCTATTTGCTTTTCATTTTTTGTCCTTCCGAATTTAATGCGATTTTCAGAAGATTTTTTTTCTTTTCCCAAAAGAATTTTAGTTTTTCTCTTTTTATTAAGGTTAATGACGTCTGCCATAATGTTCTCATATTAATAGGATGTTGTTTCTACTATAGCGCATTAAAGTATCAAAGCAGAAATAGTTGGTTTTGTATTTGGTGATGAGCTGTATGGAAACATTAGTGGTCTATAATTCGTTACACTAAGTCTGATTATTTCGATAATCAGACTTAGTGTAAGAGTAGGCAATTTCTGAAACAAGTGCTTTAAATTTTCAAAAAATTGCTCTTTAACTTGTCCATTACTTTCTAACTCATCACCTATCATCACAATACGGTGAAGGATAGTGCGCTGCTTGGTGATGCAACGATAACTTGCCAAATCGGCAAGTTCTTCGGCACTAAGCTTTGAAAATATAAGGATCTCATTCATTGATAAACCTGTAACTATAGGATTTTTCAATGGAGTAATTAATTCACTCACAGCGGCGGTTCTCATTCGTCTATTCCTCGTATCAATATATAGTTGATTTCATTAAAAGCGGCGTAAGTTCTTTTAGGTTATCGTAAGATATTTATAACTTGCAGATAATTTCGTTCAAAATCGTTGCAAGAGTACCGATTGTACTACATTTGCTTATATATCGGACATTCCGCAGCATATGTAAATCAAAGCCAAATTAACTCAATAAAAATCTGATTGTCTGTAAATATTACATGAAATTTGTTGATATATTTATCAACTAGAATTATTCCAGGTTAATTAATAAAAAGTTTATACCATGGTGCGAAATGTCCGATATATGCATAATATGAATCTTTTTCTCGAATAAAAAATCATAAAGACAAAAATAAGAACATTTTTTCTGGTGGAATAAGTGGTTGCCGTAATGGGTAATCAAGCTTTTTGTTGACCGCAATTGATCGCAGCGTAATATGGGATCATTGCATCTATAGTCCCCTCAGTACATACGGGCGACTTGGTTATAGGTATCCTCCTCTAAATCATCATGCTGAAAGTTCATATCTTTCGTACTTTTGGGTAGCTCAGTTGAATCATTGATTACGTGTGTTGGCTTTTTCTTTATCATAACGCTTAAACCTGGGGATACATTTGGGATTGTTGAGTGAGTGAGAATAATTTCAGCAATCGCAGATAAATCATCCCTGCTTAGTACTGACGTAATAAGCATATCGGGATTAATTGTTTCATTGTTATCAATTGTATCAGCCATAGCTAAAACCGCTCCCGCGGAATGGTAGCCGCAACTTACCCCGTCAAAAATTGGCTGTGTTCCCAATCGGTGTATTTGAACGGGATACCCCATGAAGTTTGCGTTTACTATTTTCCCAAAACCAAGTAACAATGCGATGCTTTTGAATGGGGAGATTAAAATACCCCAGATTTTTTCTAAAAAAGTCGGTTGATTTGATGAGTTTAAGAATCGATGTGGATCACTTATCTTTGAGTCAAAAATGTATATTTTATTACCATTATGTTGGTAAAAAGCCACGTAATGACGCTCAGAAGAGCCTTTACCTAAAAAAGTTGCACTAACACTAAACGTATTACAGCCTTTTTTATGTGATATTCTAGTAATAATTTCTTGATACGTAGGCTCGATGGCATCTCCATTATGCACGTTTTTTTTAACAGCCAATGGACTAGTAATCACCACGGCATTTTTAGCTTGATTAAAAAAATAAGTTACAGTCAGTCCAAGTTCTACAGGCCCAAAAGGTACGGTATCTTTTATCCAACCCGATTTATGTTTAAAATGTTTACTGATGATGGAATCCATTTCTCCTGAATACAGCATGTGCCTAGGCATTTCCCTGTATCTCCTTAAAAGTTGCAATCACGTTGGTGTAATAAAGAGTCGTTGTACTTTCATAGCCTGAATCGGTACCAAACACTAACCAAGCCTCGCCTTTTTCATTGGTTGTAAAACTATAATTATCAATTTTTTTTTGCATCTCTTCGTTAGGTTGATAGGGTAAGGTTTTTAATCGATACAGAGAATCCTGCGTATCAACACCAACGGTCCCAATCAAGATCATGTTTTGGCCGTCGGTACTTTGCTCACCTTTATCTAATTTCATTCGATAATAATTCCCCAAATCAATATCACGTTCAGGGGGTTGTGAAACCACACCGATCTTTACATAGACCGATTCTCCAGGTGAGCCCCCTACCCCTATCGACTCATAAGTTGCATTGGAGGCAAGCTCCAAGGAAAAGCTAACTTTATAGGTGGAGTTAGGTTTTAAACCCTCTAGTTTTTTATAGGCGTACATGAATAAATCATCGCTATGATTGTTTCCAGACACCATTAAACCGCGTTGATGGGTAACAATTTCAGGGGGTAACAAAGCACCCTCTTCGTATTTTAGTTCATAGAACTTTTCTTCACCAACAGGATAGTCTGCGTAAGACACCATAAAATGCTCGTCTTTAGAAAACGTGAATTTATATGTTTTTATATCTATCGCTTGATTGATTTGATCAATAGATGCTGATAGTGAGGCTGATATGAAATTTATAATCAGAAATAGGGTGAAAAATACTTTTTTCATTATACTCACACGCGGTGATGACCAATAATTACACATAGTAGTTAATGTGGAATCATAAAGCAAGTATCAGAAGTGAACAATAATATCTATGGCGCCTAGAACAGTATACGGTATATATGAAGCTATTCCGTCATTGTCATCTGAATTGCCCCATCTATATATTTGGATCTTATTTTTTTGTAACCATTTAGCAGTAAAAATATTGATAACTCACCTTACGCACAGATTCATTAACAGGCCAGGTTTTTTAACTCCTGCATCGCGATCGGATTTGCCCGAACAATCAATTTATATTTAATAGCAAAGTGATTAAGCCCTGTTTTGAATTTAAGCATTTCAAGCTTGCAGTAAGCAATCATAGAAGCGAACACATGATTGCATTGTGTTTTTACTTTCTTGGTTGGTGATTTTTCTAA
>CAMBDN010000192.1 GCA_945865355.1 Legionella genomosp. 1 | reverse complement strand
GACTATTCATATGACTTACCAAAGTGAAGAACAGTTTAAGGGGCGTGTTCGTCATAATTCCTTTTAATAGGGATTATTTCGTGCACGGTGCCTAGGGTAAAGCGTTGCGGTGATTTTAGCAAGAAATGATAAAATGTGCGATGTGTGATAGTGAAGTAGTGTAAGATTTGTTATTATCGCCGCATTTATTCGTCAACAAGCTCGTTTCTAAGATCCATAAGGAGGGCACTGTGGATAATCGCTTCACTGAATTTTTACAACATGAGCTAGCTAAAATCAAGAGCGAGGGTTTATTTAAACCAGAGCGTGTTATTTCTAGTCAACAACAGGCATCGGTAAAAGTTAATGAAGTTGAGGTTTTAAACCTTTGTGCCAATAATTACTTAGGTCTTGCCAATCATCCTGATTTAATAGCTGAGGGCCAACGTGCTTTAGCTAAGTATGGTTATGGAATGGCTTCTGTACGGTTTATTTGTGGCACACAAACCCCGCACAAAACCCTTGAGAAAAAAATAAGTTCCTTTCTCAGCATGGAAGATACAATACTTTACTCTTCCTGCTTTGATGCCAATACGGGGTTGTTTGAAACACTATTGGGCCCGGAAGATGCCATCATCAGCGATGCATTAAACCATGCCAGTATTATTGATGGGGTAAGATTGTGTAAGGCGCAACGTTTTAGATATGCAAATAACGATATGAAAGATTTAGAAACGCAATTAATCGCTTCTAAAGATGCACGCTTTCGGTTAATTGCAACGGATGGTGTCTTTTCTATGGATGGTACGTTAGCTAATTTGCCCGCTATCTGTGATCTTGCTGATAAATATGATGCGATGGTGATGGTGGATGATTCGCATGCGGTTGGGTTTATGGGTGAAACGGGGCGCGGTACTCCTCAGCATTTTGGTGTCGCTTCGCGTATTGATATTATTACCGGAACGTTGGGTAAAGCTTTAGGTGGTGCTTCAGGTGGTTATACGGCAGCAAATAGTGCCATTGTTGAGTGGTTACGGCAGCGTTCGCGGCCTTATTTGTTTTCTAATACATTAGCACCTGTTATTGCAGCGACATCAATTAGCGTACTTGATCTTTTAGAGCGTAACAATGAACTGATAAAAAAACTCAAACGAAACAGCCAATATTTCCGTAAGGGTTTAAGTCAATTAGGATTTAAGTTGATTCCGGGTGAGCATGCAATTATTCCCGTTATGTTGGGTGATGCTGTAGTCGCAGGTCGAATGGCTGAACGCTTGCTGACAGAGGGGATTTATGTTGTTGGATTTTCTTTTCCTGTAGTGCCTAAGGGGTTGGCTCGCATTCGTACACAGATGTCGGCAGCTCATGAATTACATCATTTAGATAAGGCCTTGGCTGCCTTCCAAAAAGTGGGTACTGAGCTTGGGATCATTTAAATTATTTGGGGGCAGTTATGAAAGCATTGGTTAAAGCGAAACGAGAACCTGGCATTTGGATCGAGGATGTCCCAATGCCTGAATACGGTGTTAATGATGTGCTCATTAAAATAAGTAAAACGGCAATCTGTGGAACTGATATTCATATTTATTCTTGGGATGATTGGGCGCAAGCGACGATACCAGTCCCGATGACGGTGGGTCATGAGTTTTACGGCGAAGTTGTTGAAGTTGGTCGTGAAGTCAAAGGTCTTACATGTGGTCAGCGCGTTTCTGGAGAAGGACATATTACCTGCGGCTTGTGTAGAAATTGTCGTGCAGGGAAAAGGCATCTTTGCCGCAATACTTTGGGTATTGGTGTTAATCGTCCTGGATGTTTTGCAGAATATTTAGCGATGCCCGCAAGCAATGTTTTAGCCTTACCTGACAATATTAGTGGTGATCAAGCAGCTATCCTTGACCCGCTTGGTAATGCCACCCATTGTGCTTTGGCATTTGATGTTGTTGGAGAGGATGTATTAATCACTGGAGCGGGCCCCATTGGCATCATGGCCGTTGCGATTTTGCGTCATATTGGCGCGCGAAACGTGGTTATCACCGATGTGAATGATCATCGTTTGGAGTTGGCGCGCAAAATGGGGGCTACGAAAGCCATCAATGTTAAATATCAACCCATTAGCGAGGTCATGGATGAACTTGGGATGACCGAAGGATTTGATGTCGGTTTGGAAATGTCTGGGAACCCCATGGCGTTGAATGACATGGTGAAAGCAATGAATCATGGTGGACATATGGCCATTCTTGGGATCCCACCACAAGAAACACCGGTTGATTGGAGTCAAGTCATTTTCAAAGGATTGGTAATTAAGGGGATTTATGGTCGTGAAATGTATGAAACATGGTACAAAATGATAGCTATGCTTCAAAGCGGCTTGGATTTGTCACCTGTGATTACGCATCATTATCCAATTGCAGACTATCAGGATGCATTTCAAATTATGGCCTCTGGTCAATCAGGAAAAGTTATTCTTGATTGGTAGTAGGGCTTTGATGGTCTTCGTATATTTACATTAGCAGTGAGGCGGAATAGCTATGTCGCAGTACATTTTTACCATGAACCGGGTCAGTAAGATTGTAGAGAACCAACGGTTCATCTTAAAGGATATTTCTTTGAGCTTTTTGCCGGGCGCTAAAATTGGCGTGTTAGGTTTAAATGGTTCAGGTAAATCAACACTACTGCGTATTATGGCTGGCGTTGATACACACTTTGAAGGGGAAGCGAGGCCACAGCCAGGGATTAAAATTGGTTACTTGGCTCAGGAGCCAGAAATCGATTTGAATAAAACGGTACGCGAAGTCGTTGAAGAAGCCGTCGTTGAGATGAAATCGATGTTGGCAAAATTTGATGAGATCAGTATGCGTTTTGCTGAGCCAATGTCCGATGACGAAATGACCCGTTTGCTTACAGAGCAAGGCGAGCTCCAGCATATGATTGAAGCCGGTAGCGGATGGGATCTTGATCGTAAATTGGATATTGCGGCCGATGCTTTGCGTCTGCCGGATTGGGACACGAAAATAAGCGTGCTATCGGGTGGTGAGCGTCGTCGAGTCGCGTTATGCCGTTTGCTGCTCTCTAATCCTGACATGCTCTTGCTTGATGAGCCAACAAACCATTTAGACGCGGAGAGTGTTGCTTGGTTGGAACAATATTTGGAGGAGTTTCCTGGTACGGTTGTAGCAATAACGCATGATAGGTATTTTCTTGATAATGCTGCTGAATGGATATTAGAACTGGACCGTGGTGAAGGTATTCCCTACAAAGGAAATTACACGGCTTGGCTTGAGCAAAAAAATGAGCGTTTGGATCAGGAACAAAAACAAGAGGCATCACATAAGCGAGCGATTAAAGCGGAACTTGAATGGGTGCGGACTTCGCCTAAAGGACGTCATGCAAAAAGTAAGGCTCGTCTTGCCCGTTTTGAAGAAATGAATTCAAAAGAATTTCAAAAGCGTAATGAAACCAATGAGTTGTACATTCCACCCGGTGAGCGATTGGGCGATTTAGTGCTTGAAGGGATCAATATTCGTAAAGCATTTGGCGATCGTTTGCTGTTTGACCAGCTTAATTTTAATTTACCGAAAGGTGGTGTGCTTGGCATCATCGGTCCAAACGGTGCTGGAAAGTCGACTTTCCTCAAAATGTTGACGCAACAGGAAACGCCGGATCAAGGTGAAGTACGCGTAGGTGACACGGTGAAACTGGCCTATGTTGATCAAATGCGCGATCACTTACAAGATAACAAAACCGTCTGGGAAGAAATTTCCGATGGGCATGACATTATGCAAGTTGGCTCGTTTCAAATGCCATCTCGAGCCTACGTTGGGCGGTTTAATTTTAAGGGTTCTGATCAACAAAAGAAAATGTCACAATTATCAGGGGGAGAACGTAATCGAGTTCATTTGGCAAAACTATTAAAAAGTGGCGCTAATGTGGTATTGCTCGATGAGCCAAGCAACGATTTGGATGTGGAAACATTACGTGCATTGGAAGATGCTATATTAAACTTTCCTGGATGCGCGATTGTTGTTTCGCATGATCGCTGGTTCTTAGATAGGATCTGTACCCATTTAATGGCCTTCGAAGGTGATTCTCAAGTGGTGTTTATCGAAGGGAATTATAGCGATTATGAAGAAGACAGAAAGCGTCGATTAGGTGACAAGGCAAATTGTCCATCGCGAATCAAATATCGTCGTTTGAAAGATTAATGTTTATTACCAGAGGGTTTAGTTTCATGCATAAGCTGTGGTTTGTATTATTACTTAGTTTAGGACTTTCAGCTTGTATGGAAGTCGATGAATCAACGTTGATTACCGATGATGCAGGTGTTGTTCATCGTACCATGCCGTATTTAAAGGATAAACGAGGAAGAGATTATTTTCCTGAACAAATTGCAGCTCCTGGCTATAAACAATTTATTTTTGCTCCTAAAGCAGCATCCTGGGCTGCTTATGATGCGGAAGGGAAGCGGGTAATGACCGGTAGTGCATCGGGTGGGAAAGATTTTTGTGAAGATGTCGGCAAGCCATGCAGAACAGTTACTGGCGTGTTCCGAGTTTATAATAAACGAGGCTTAGAATGTAAATCAGGGGAGTACCCTGTAGAAACTACCGGTGGCGCTAAAATGCCGTATTGTATGTATTTTTATCGAGGGTTTACTATTCATGCCGCATTTGAAGTGCCCGCATACAATTCTAGCCATGGTTGTGTTCGAGTATGGCCAAGTGCCGCTAAATGGTTAAATGAAGAGTTTATGACCGTAGGAACAAAGGTTACTGTTCTGTCTTATGATGATGAAGATGGTGATGGTGATCCTGTTGATTAGTGAACAGTTGGATTCTGCTGATAATAGGTTAATTTTTTTATAGTAGGTCCTTTTAGGAGATCCCGTATTTGGCGTCGATACCTACTACCATTTTACCAGCTAGAAATTTAGTGGGGATAGGTCAGTTCATAGCGCATTGCGCACAGGCTGATTTTTCGACGTCCTGATTATAAATAATAACATTTTCCGCTCTGTACGCGACAAAAAATTCATATCATTCCCCGATCTGATTTAAAA
>CAMBDN010000191.1 GCA_945865355.1 Legionella genomosp. 1 | reverse complement strand
GCTTTGAGAATTTGTCGGTAAATGATGAATTGCTCATCTTCTGAGGGGAAGCGGTCACGGCTCATGAAGGGGATTTCAGAGCGGTAAAGCCCTACCCCTTCAGCGCCTACGCTCATAGACAAGCCCGCATCCATGGCAAGTCCAGTATTAACCTGAAGTGACACTCGATAATTATCCGTCGTTTCTGCGGGTTTATCTCGTAGGCTTTCTAGACTTAGGTTAAGCGCGTCCTCTTCTTGAATTAATTGTTTATATTCGGCAAGTAATGCTTTGGTGGGCGAAACGAACACATGGCCGTAGTAGCCATCAACAATGATCGCACGACGCGACAATTGTTCTATTTTCAATCCACGGACACCCATAACCGCTGGTACGCCTAAAGCGCGCGCTAAAATGGCAACGTGGGAGTTGTTAGCCCCTTTTGCTGAGACTACACCGGCTAATTGGCCTTCAGGTACCTCGGCTAGAGCCGCTGCAGAAATTTCCTCACCAACCAGGATTGTTCGTCTTGGATAGGCGATGTCTTCATGTTGATACGACTGTAACTCCGCTAGTACGCGCCGACCGATATCACGGATATCGCTAGCTCGTTCACGTAAGTAATCATCTTTCATGTTTTCAAATTGTAGGATATGCCGTTTAATGACGGCGGCTAAGGCGGCTTGTGCACTTAATTGCTCATTACGGATCTCTTGTTCGACCTCGGCCCCCAAACTGTCATTATCAAGTATGCGCAAATAGACATCAAATAATGCAAGCTCGTCTTCGTCAACACTCGCTTTCATGCGTCGACCTAAGCGATGCATGTTGTCACGTGCCGCTTGAAGGGCTTCATAGAAAATAGCTATTTCACCGTCTATATCTTCAACGGTATTACGGGGAACAGCATCAATATCTGCTGGGGGGTAAACAACAACGGCGGTTCCGATGGCAACGCCTGGCACACTTCCTATTCCGGTTAAAGCAATTTGTACGATGTCAGCGTTCGCTAAGCCTGGTGATTGTAGCTGCGTTAATTGTGCCAGCTCTCCCGTTGCTTCAGCGTGGGCAATGATGCCACCTAACTGTGCGGCAAGGGTGATTAAGAAGGCTTCCTCTGCGTCGTCAAAGCAGCGTTCTTCGAGCTGCTGCAGCGTTAATACACCATAAAGTTTGCGATGCTGAATCAGCGGTACACCCAGAAAAGCGTTGAGTCGCTCGTCATCTAACAGCGGATTGTGGTAAAAATCGGGATGAGACGGGGCATTACAAATGTTAACCGGTTCTTCGCGGCGGCCCACAAGACCTACTAAACCTTGGTCTAGCGCGATGCGTACCTTTGATTCGGCTTGCTTGTTTAGGCCGTCCGTGGCAATTAATACATAATCGGCATTCTTATTATCAATGAGATAGACCGCAACAGCATCAGCGGCAATGGCTGAGCGTACTCGTTGCACCAATGTTGCTAGTGCATCTGTGAGATGGGTGGCTGTGGTAACATCTTGTACGATACGTTTTAATATTTTCAGCATTTAAGGTGAGTTGATGTTGTTTAGCATATTAACGACCATGATGACCTCGTTTGCGACGGGCGCCAAATGGCGTACGTCTTTTTTTAATGAAATGCTCCAATTCTTTCAGCGCTTGCACATAAACTTGTTTTTTGAAAAAAATAACTTGCTCCTGTGGCTCGAAGTAGTCTATCCATCGCCAACTATCAAATTCTGGGGAGTCACTTAAATCAAGGCGAATCTTCTGTTCGCTAGAACTAAGCTTCAATAGATACCACTTTTGTTTTTGGCCAATGACCAAGGGCTCTGTTCCGTGTCGCAAATATTGTTTGGGTAGTCGATACTTAAGCCACCGTTTGGTGACGCCCAATATTTCAACATCATCGCGTTCCAGGCCAATTTCTTCATGTAATTCGCGAAACATAGCATCCATGGCAGCTTCACCTGCCGCAAGCCCCCCTTGAGGAAATTGCCAAGCATCATGGCCTTGACGCCTACCCCAAAAGACTCGCCCAGAATCGTTCGTTAGAATGATCCCTACATTCAACCGGTAACCGGCTCGATCAATGACCATGGTATTATTGCTTACAACAAACCTTAATTCATTGATTTTTCCACACAATGTAAGAGCTTGGCAAATAAAACTGCGATATTCTGGTGTAGTAAGAATTAATTGTATGTATTACGATGAGAAGATGAAAAAAAATATCCTTATTATCAACACAGGTGGCACGATTAGCAGCGTCAAGACTCATCATGGTTATGAGCCGGCGCAGGGTTATGTCTTATCTGCCTTGGCAAAATTACCGGCATTATCGCACCCTGACATGCCCAATTACGTTATCAAAGAATACCAACCTCTACTTGATTCGTCGAATATGACGGTCAGTGAGTGGAACCGGATTGCCGCAGATATCACAGAAGAATATGATAATTTTGATGGTTTTGTGATTTTTCATGGCACAGATACGATGGCATACACGGCCTCAGCATTGTCTTTTATGTTGGAAAACTTAAGTAAAGCGGTCATTCTCACCGGTTCGCAAATACCGCTATCTGAAGTGCGTAATGATGCGGTAGATAATGTTATTACCTCCTTATGGCTTTGTGCTCATCAACCAATAAAAGAAGTATGTATTTATTTTAATCAGCATTTGTTGCGCGGTAATCGTGCTCAAAAAGTGAGTGCACAGCAATTCAATGCATTCGACTCACCTAATTTTCCACATCTCGCGACGATTGGTATTGATATTGTGCTTAATAAAAGGTTACTCCTTAAGCCCGTTGAAATCCCTTTTCATTTGCAAACCATTCGCCCCCACTTTATTGCCAACTTTAGATTATTCCCAGGTTTTGCAACGGATGTACTGGCCTATATTCTGCAGCAACCATTAAGTGGTTTAGTTCTTGAAACGTATGGGGCTGGTAATGCACAAAATAATGAGCCACGATTTTTGACCTTATTGGAAGATGCATGCAAACGGGGCGTCGTCATTGTTAATTGCAGCCAATGTCAGCACGGACACGTTGAGATGAGTCAATATGCTACGGGTTATACCTTAAAGCAGGCGGGCCTTATCAGTGGTCATGATATGACCCCGGAAGCAGCCCATTGCAAGCTATTGTATTTACTGAGTAAATACGCAGATGTCACCCAAGTAAAGACGTTGATGGAAACGGAGTTATGTGGCGAGCTCAGTCAATGATGGGGTAATTCCAGCTGGTATCTTGATGTATCTCATACCCTCGTCCGCATGCAGCGCATCAAAATGCGGGATCATGTTTAACTAAAATTAGCACCAGTTGAGGACGAGGCCGTAGCTGCTTTTTGTCTTCTGTTTTTTTTTGATAATGTTACAGCGGCTTCTCGAGCACTATCCGCCGTTGGTGGCGCACTGTGAAGACTGGGTTTGGCGGCCAATGGTTTTTTGTCTTCATCGACTGGTATGCTGGATGGAGTTCGATCCTTAGATACAGGTAGCTCGAAGCTTATTTCACCAGAACCATTCGCTAATTGGGTGAGCATCAAGCCCGTACTTGTCGTCAGTTCTAAGCGAGCATCTTGCGTTGGTAAGTTGGTGTGGTGGTCTGCCTGTAATGAGTCCCGCCCTAGTTCCTTCATGCCTCTTAATTGTTTGCGCCCTTCCTCACCCATTGATCTGGTTTGGTGCCATGGCGGCACGGATACCCCAGGTTTTTCTCCTTTTTCATGCTCATTAGCGCTTGCTCCCGATGATTCTTCATCTTGTTCGTCAAATGTATTTTCTGGGATACCAGTCAGGCTTAATTCATCGACTCTTTCTGATAAACATCTTTTTAATAATTCATTGTCTGGGTGAAAATACGATACGAATTTATACCCCGAAGTTAATTCTTTCTGCGCGCGCTTAAGCGCTTCAAAATGATAAAGAACAAGTTCCGTTTGGATCAATGGGTAAGAGCACTTACTATCAGCCGCGTCTTTCACAATGTCCGGTGACGCCGCTGCCAATTTCTCTTGAAGGAGCATTGATCGAGTACATTTTATCAGCGCATTTTGAACAGTTTGGTCCAGTGCGGCAGAGAAGGCCAGTCCAGCTCCTAATAATTGTTCCGGCTTAAATCCCGGCATATTGTTTCTTACCATTTTTCTTGCGTAAAAAAGGGCAACACCATTGCGAAATTGGTTTAGGGGGGTGCTGTCATCGGGAATATCCAATAATGGGCGATGCTCAAGATCATGATAAATGAGTGGCAGGGAGGTTAATAATGATTTCAAGGTTAGTTCCGTATTGCCCTCACTATGCTCCATTCCTCTTGCTTTTTCTACCTCACCTAGCACAGCTATAATAAATCCTGATAACAAATCACGGGTGGCCCCATCGTTGACGCCATCCATTATCCCAGGCAGTTCCTTTAGGCATTTTCGGAGCTGAGCACATTTTGCTTCCGATATAGCGATTGCGCGGGTGGTCGTTGCCCAATAGGTCTTGTTAGCTTTTTGTGAGTCATCTATGATTGTGTTGATGGTGTCATGAATTACAACTTTGGCTACGTTAAGAAAAATGGTCATGGCACTGCTCCGTTGTCTGTATTTTTTATCATAGCAAAAATTTCTAGTTCGCAAAATGGATACAGACTGTTTATACCCGTTTCAAACAATAGGAAATAAGAATCGCCATGTCACTGCATATTGTCATTCTGGCTGCGGGCCAGGGTAAGAGGATGTATTCGAAGACCCCAAAAGTGCTACATCAGGTGGGTGGTCAAGCAATGCTTGCACGTGTGGTGGATACCGCGCGCGGTTTAAATCCAGAAGGTATCCATGTCATTATCGGCCACAGAAGTGAGCAAATCCAGCAAGCCTTACCAATGTTGCCGGTTAATTGGGTTGTTCAGGCTGAGCAGTTAGGTACAGGACATGCGGTGCTCCAGGCTTTGCCAGCTATTCCGACGACAAGTACCGTGTTGGTGTTATACGCAGATGTGCCCTTGATTCAGATGGATACCTTGCAAGCACTAATTAGCCGTTGCAACGGCGATCACCTGACGTTGTTATTGGCCTCCC
>CAMBDN010000190.1 GCA_945865355.1 Legionella genomosp. 1 | reverse complement strand
GGCTTACCCTATATTCTGGCTGTTAACTCAGCATGATATTTATATGGCCTTATTGGGTGAAATACTGTTTGCACTAGCAGCTGGGACTATCACTGGACTCATTCCAACAACCCTTGCTGAGATGTTTGACACGTATCATCGCAACATGGGTATATCCATCAGTTACAATATTTCCTTAGCACTTTTCGGCGGAACAGCACCGCTTGTTGCAATAACGCTGGTTGCATACACCCATGATTTATTTGCCCCTGCATGGTATTTAATGAGTTTTGCAATTGTTGCATTGCTAGCGTTGGTCACTTTAAAAGAAAGTTACCAATTATCATTTAACCCGAAGCATTCACTCGAATTCTAGAGCAACTACATTCAAAAATGAGGCTAGGCGGGATTTTGTTAAATTCATTTGTAAAAAATCCCCCTTAGTTCCCCTTTCTCAAAGGGGGAAAATTGCGGCCGCATGCAGCGAAAAAATTCAGGATCTTTTCTAGCTTGTATTTATTCACTTAGATCAGGTAGGCTCGATAGATATCTACTTACAAACAAGTATATGAATAATGATTTTTTGCGTTATAAATCAAAGTTTTTAACCTTTGCCCTGCTCCTTGGTTATACCTATATACATACGAAGCTGACTGGGACGTTAACTGATGTAACATTACAAAACTTATTCGATTTCTCTGCTCGTTTGCCCTTTGGTCAACGTTTATTAACCCCAGCTATTGCCCATTTTTTTTCCTATTTCCTACCTTTTTCGATAGATGAACTGTTTTTTATAATAGAGTGGCTATTCATTAGCCTCTCCTATTGGGCTCTTTTTCATTTGCTATCTATAGCATTTCCACCCAAACAAGCACGGCTAATGAGCTGGCTATTTTTTTTGCTTCTACCCTTAATATCTGTGATTAATTATCGCTACACAATCGATGGTGAAGCGACGTTTTTCTATCCTTATGACAGCACATCACTTTTTTTTATGATCATCGGCTTCTTATTTTGTATGCAATCACGATGGATTTATTTTATCCCTCTTCTCTTTGCAGCAACCATCAATCGTGAAAGCAGCATTTTACTGGTATTGATGCTCCCAGCGCTTCACTGGCAGAATCTGCGCAGCATACGCATACCATTTTTCCTAGCGGTAATCACCTACACTTTGGCTCGATTATTAGTCCTCTCACTCATCAATAGAACTCATGGACAAATACTGGAGTGGTATTTTCATGGATCACAACATACCAACTTTGAAACGAATCTGATGTGGCTCTTCAATCAACAACATATTCTATTATTTCTATTTTGTTTTGCCGGCCTTCCTTTGTTTTGGTTTGCATTTTACGATTACATCCCGCTTCAATACAGGCCTTTAAAGTATGTGATGCTGTTCTATTTCCTGTCATTATCACTTGTTGGTATTTTTCCAGAAGCCCGTATATTTACTGAGATCGTAGTCCTTTTTTACTTGCCCACCTGTATCGCCATTAGTCGATGGCTTTCGGATCTGATGCCCTATGAAACTGCTGTTAGAAATCTCTATTATTATGTGGACAGGTATGCAGTGCTGGTTGTTTTAGCATTGCTAGTGGTATTTCACCAACCATTAAACAACTGGGTTATTTGGCTGTCACACCATTCACCCTAAAATATCAGTGAGTCCCACTCCAGAGTAATTCTCCAGGCACCTCAGCCCGACTCATTATTAGCCCGCGCTGAAACCAGTCAATATATCGCCTAAAGACGCTGATGTTGATACATTTACCGTTTGAACACCTACTCCTGGATGAGAGTAATCAAATTTGAGTGGATTGCAGATCATCGCTCTTATGACTCTGGGCGATCGATCACCCGGCATTCCAGCGTGAGCGATTTTGGTATTATCGATGAGTAGAATATCACCTGATTTCCAGGCGAAGGATGAAAAATAGTTACGAATGCCAAGCGCCAATTCAGCCACATCATCTTTAGTAAAAACGTGCTTTAGCATTTTCTGACGAAAGTCCACGTGCCGCTGTTTCAATTTAGAGATCATATTCTTATCATTAAATATTAATTTTAATGGCGTCAGCAAAAGGGATAACGTAGGAACGCGCCATAAAGCTCTAAGGCGAATCCAATCGTTCCCCTTATAATCGCCTATAAACTGTCGACCAACTTGCTTATAGATCCCTGGCACCATATCAAGATGGGCTTGTAGTGACTTCATTTTGCTGACAGGATTCATCAAAACACTCGGTTTATACAGCATTACAAATTTTTCTTTCCCAGAAGAAGTAATGGTCAGCCCAAATTGTTTGCAAATATCACAAACATCATCTGTTTTTTCCACGGGTATGTTATAAACATCAAGAATTTGAGACATTGGCCATTTAATTGAAAAAAATGTCGTATCCTCTAGTTTTTCTTTCAAACGTGGATTTAAATCGGCATAAATTTTTTCCATGTCAGCCATACCCGTTTCCCCCCCCCTCACTGAAGGAGTAATACAAAAAAAACAGATATAATTGGGGACATCGGTAGTGAAATAGTTTTCGGTATGAAACGTTGGAATTTTTAGCGATCCACCTGTTTTATAAATCGTATTGGTGTGTAAAACAGACGTTGTACCGCTAACGCGATCGCGGCCCTCTTCCCTCATGAATGTATTTTCTATGGCTTGGAAATGCTTGATTTTTAATACAGCACGCTCAAAGTCAACATCGGATCTAATATCAAAACCACGTATTAAAATCGCACCGTATTTATCAATATCATCTTTCAGTTCGTGATGGTAAGTCTCTAGAAACTTAAAGAGGAATTCACTACTTTTTTCATTTTTTGCTTCAATGACTAGAGGTAATGCGTCTTGATTGGTTGATAGCGTCCTTTCTTGTTTAGACAGGAATCGGGTCGTTACATCAATATATTCGCGCAACATGTTTTACAGCCATCCATTGTAAAAAATGTAACACTAGATCATTTAGAGGCCTCCAGCAAGTACTATAGAGGAAATTTCACCGGCAAGCCTTAACTTGAAATCAGTCATCAATCAAACCATAGCCTGCATGCAGCGAAGCGAAATGCCGGACCACTCTGACGTTCACCGCTAGATTTACTTTCTCAACAAAGGGTCCGTTTTAGTCAGTACTTGCTCATCTAAAGCGTCTTGAGTAAACGGATTTAATTTTTCTATAAAGAAGCCCACAAAATGCTTTCCAACAAAATTCTCTGTTCCATCGAATCGTTTAATCTTAGCAGCAGCCTGGTTCGTACCCGTAAGTATTTTATTGACATAACTGAGGCAATCAACTTCCCCTTGTTTCATCTTTGTTAACAGATATTTTGTTGTGCACGCATGCGTTAACTGAAGCTGCTCATGAAAACATAACATCTCAACCAATTTTTCACCTGATACATTTCTAGGCGGATTCTCAGATTGAGACTTTTGGCGTGTTATATCCGATCGCCCGTTAGTAAACTCAAGTAACGCTACATTTACCATTTCCCCATCTGTTGCTTCTGTTGATATCAAATCATGCTCAATTTTAATCAAGGAATGATGACCTAAATAATTTTCCAGCGTAGGACTAATAAACGTAGCCTTAAGTGTTTCAACAGAATAAGTGACTCCTTTTAACGCTTTAAATGCATTGAAGTTCTCTAAGCATCCACCGAAGTATTTATCAATAACAATTTTTTCATAGCTTGATAATGGCTCGTCAGCTTGCTCTTGTGTTTTTTTAATACACTCACCGATTCCATCTAAGCAATATTTTAGCTGTCGAATAAATTCATCTTTAGCTAACTTTTTAGGTGCTCTAAATCCAACAATACCACCTAAAGCAAGCCCCATAACAAAGCCAATCCAGGCTGACTTGAAAGGATTAGAAATATTCCATAGCCCTCTAGAAAAACCAGCTACTCCCCCAATGACCCCACCAATAATGCCACATAAAACCGCACCAATAGCACCAATGACTTGCAATAGCATATATCCAATTTGGATACCTATTGTCTTTGTTTTAGATAGATTTAATAATTTTTGATAACTAACATGGATCGCTTCGAATTGAGTAGGTATGTTATCAGCAGAAGAATCACGGGGTGAATTAATCATAATCATGAGTGCATTAATTTCGTCCGTGAATTGCTTAAATTGTTCAACAAATGGGCCTGTTTTTAAATGATGATCATTTAATGATCGAATCAATAACAATAAATAATACTTAATTTCTGTTGCAGGCATTTGTTCAATGATAGAACGAATAGTGGCTAATGACATGCTTAATTCCTCAGTATTTTAATTCTCAACAAAACACGCTCAAATTAAAAATTTCCGTCTTCGCTATGAACCACCCCCTGCCACGGCGGCGGCTGTATTTAAGGATGGTGGCTCCATAGAGATACCTAAAGAAGCCCTCTATTGCGACCATAATTATACACCCAGTTTTATAACCTCAGCCTGTGGTATTGATGCAACGCAGTTATACCAACCTTCTTTAGCCATAGCCACAATTAATGGATTAAGCATCGTGGATAGAACAGAGGTTATACGACCCAGCTATGGAGATTGGCAGCAAGCATGTATCGACGGTGCTTTAGTCAGGGCCCCACTATCAGAAAAAGATGCTGCCGAAACTGATAATGCGGAGATAGAGGTCGATGAAGGGGCTGCGGCTGCGGCCCCTGAATTAGCGTTGCCCTCTCCTTTATCAAGACCAATGAGTGGCCATGGAGAACAGCACTCCTTTTTCAGGCGCAATAAACCCACATCCAAAAAGCACCATAAAGATTGTGCCGTTGCCACAGAAGATACGCTCGATCATGCTGATTCAAAATCGGGTTTTCTAAATATAAAGGGCATTAGGACAAAGACACCACCCAACTTTAGCTAATTTTGACGTAGAACCCATTATGACTGGCGTCAACTATAATTACCCACTCGCATTGCCTCATGAAAAAATGAACTATTAGTCAACCGTTGCCTCAAATAAAATCGTACTCTTTAATATTTATGAGAGATTTTGATGGGGGCAAAAATGAGCGCAACAACACGTAGAGAAT
>CAMBDN010000189.1 GCA_945865355.1 Legionella genomosp. 1 | reverse complement strand
GGATTGAGGTGCAAATCCAGGCTCGAGATCAGCTATTTTTCTTTCGGTTTTATTGCGCAGGGCGATAATTGCTGCTTTTGATTCTTCATAGTTAATGTTAGCCCAATAAAGGCCCAATAGCTCCGCTGGTTTTAGGTTGGCAAGCTTTGTATCAAAAAATTTTAACATGATGTTTATTGAGAAAAGCGTTTTCTTTAAAACCACAGGGTCTGATGTTTTAAGCAGGTTACTATCTAACCAAAGATTAGCGTTGAGCAAAAATCTTTGGAATTTTGCGGCACTATCGCGGCGTGGTTCATTAAATATACTCACCATGGTAGCGATAAGATTGGTAACTAATTTTTGCTCGCCGTTGGTGAATATTTTTTGGCTTTTACAGTGCTTGTAATAGTCAGTAAGGGCTAGCGCGCCGTATAGAAGTGCGCCTAAATTGCGATGATTAAATCCTTTATAAATCGGTGAATCAGCACTCAACTCAAGATGCATATTAGCGGGACTTGCATTGTCAACGTAATTACTAATTGCGATAGCAGAAGCGATATAACGGTCATCATTTTGATCATCATTTTTTGCTTGGCTAGCGTCCTGCCATTTTCTATATTGTTGGCGGTATCGAGCTTCTCTTTCCATATCGGGCATTATACTCTCCAGAATCGACCCCTATTCGCATCTCCATTATTAAAACAATGCAAAATGGAATTGGTAAGCCAACTTTGATGAAAAACAATAATAATTAAACAATAGCGCTAAGTTTATAGCATTATTATTAACATAAAATTAACACGGCCTAATGGCCAAGGAGCCTCTTTGTTTTTTGATCGAGTTGCTCCGCATCATAGTCGATGAAATCATGACGGTTTTGGTGTGCCTGCCGCTGTGTTAAAAAAGCTTCTTTTTTATTGTTCGCAGCTTTTAAAATTATTGTGTCATCCATTGGGTTATAAATGGATAGAATATCGTCATGCCAATTCGTGGCGTGAACCCTAAGCGGTTGTGATAAAACCGGGGCCATTATCGGAGAGGCGATTGTTGTTGGAGTAGGCAGGCCGAAGTGACGATGGAGTTTTTTACTGACCTGTTCTACGGCGGCGTTTTTTGCCTCGATACTGTGGCCAGCTATATGAGGTGTGCAAAGGGTTGCAAACTCAACCAATTGAGTGCTGATCGCGGGCTCTCCCTGATAGACATCTGTACAATAGGTAATAGGGTTCTCTGACGCTAATAACGCCTCTTCATTGATGATTCTACCGCGCGCTGCATTGATGATTGTTGCATGCGGTTTTAATTGTGCAAGAAAGTCTGCAGCGATTAAATTAGCACTCGGGTGCGGGGGTGTTTTGTGTAAATTTGCATGCACGCATAATAAATCGCATCGGGTTAACTCAGTGATGGAGCAATAACGATAATGCTTGTCTAACATGGCTTTGGGCGGATCGTAGCAAATAACGTCAAAGCCTGCTGCTTGCAATCGTGGTACAACCCGCGACCCCACTTCACCAACACCGATTACACCAGCCTTATTGCCGATGATAAGGTCATTACTGGATAAAAATGCCAGCGTTGCAACCACATAATCAGCAACGGCAACGGCATTACACCCTTTCGCGTCAAACAGACATATTCCATTTTTTTTCAAATAGTCACTATCAATATGGTCTATGCCGCTGCTCGCAGTGGCTACGCATTTTATTTGACTGCCGGCCAGTAAATCAGCAGTAACTTTCAGCGTAGAACGACAAAGCAGTATGTCATGCGTCATGAGTAAATCGGGCAACTCATCCTGTTTGCTATAGCGTGTTAAGCTGAACGGGGATAAGAACCATTCAGCGAGCATTGGTAAGGTAGCATCTGCAAGGATTTTCATAGGTTGAAGAGCGTGCTGATAAAATGAAGAGACCAGTTTAATGGTGGATTAAGTAACCAAGATAAGGCCCCTGAAAAGATTAACGCGATGAGTATATAAAATCCAAACGGTTCAAGTTTAAGAAATTGATAAGCATATCTTGGCGGGAGGATACTCGCTAAAATCCGACTCCCATCTAATGGAGGAATCGGGATTAAATTTAAAAAAGCGAAAACTAAATTAATTAAGATGCCGGCTTGTCCGCTTAGTAACATGAATAGCGCGATGGTCGACGTTTCAGGATGCAGCATCGCGCCTATCTTAAAACATATAGACCACAATAAAGCCATCATTAGATTGGATGTTGGACCTGCTGCGGCGACTAACGCTGTATCAAGTCGTGGTCTCTTTAAACGCGTCCAGTTAATGGGTACAGGTTTTGCCCAGCCAAAAACAAATTGAAATTGACTCAACACGGCGATGACGATGGGAACAACTAACGTGCCAATAGGGTCGACATGGCGCACTGGGTTAATACTCAGGCGTCCGAGCATTTTAGCGGTGTTGTCACCACAGAGACTAGCGACCCAAGCATGGGCTGCTTCATGCAGGGTAATCGCTAACAATACGGGAACAATCCATACGGCTATTTTTTGAATGAGTGTTAGTGTTAACATATTCTTCAATTCACGATGGAAAACTTTAGGCATTTTAGAGCAAGATAGGCGCTTATACTAGGGTGCTAAATGATTTGGAAGTTAATTTGGGAGTCTGCAGTGACAGTGTTTGAGCGTTTAATAACGGTAGCAATAAAGCCATGGGTAATCGTTGGTTGTTTGGGATTAATTACTTTGTCATTTTTGTATCTGGATCAGCCGATTGCGTATTATTATCATCATCTTGCGCAAGAAAGGGATTTATACCTACTCGAATGGCTCACTCAGTTGGGGCTTGGTGGTTTGTATCTGATATCACTTTTCTTGCTAGCAATATTTTTTCGCTATATTTATCGTAAGAAATTATGGGAGGTGCGTACTTGGTTTCTATGGTTGAGTGTCGTGTTAGCAAGTGTTATTTGTTTCATGTTAAAGGTGTTTCTTGGCCGTGCACGGCCTGAACTATTGTTCAGCGGCCATCTTTATGGTTTTTACGGCTTTCACAAGCATACGCCTTTTTGGTCATTCCCGTCGGGTCACACGACAACAATCATGGCATTTGTTTTTGGTTTGAGTGCATTGTTCCCACGATATTGTTATTTATACATTTTTGCGGGGTTGGCTTTGGCTGCAACGCGCATTATGTTGACGGCTCATTTTTTGAGTGATGTGTTAGTCGCAACATACCTAGCTCTTTTGGAAGTGGGTTTGCTCTTTTGGTGGTTTCAGCAAAAGAAATGGCTTTCAGTGGAAAAATCCTGATTATACCGGCTTGCAGTGAGAGCTATCTCATGTTTATGATAGTGCGATCAACGATGGTGAAGATTATCGATTCACCGTGATCTTTTATTATGGATAGTAAAACTTCGACGGGCCTAATAGTGAAATTTATCTTAAGTTTGATGTTTGTATTTTTCTTGACACCCCTACATGCTGAGTCGCCTCCTATCATTTGGTATACGCATGCTAGTGGCGAGCAAGTGACGATTAATGTTGATTTGTTTCTGTCATCAACGTGCCCGTATTGTCAGAAAGCGGATGCATTTTTTCGTGAACAAGAAAAAAAGAAACCTTGGCTGAGTGTGCATCGCCATGTCATCAATCAGGATAAAGTGGCTCTACAAACCTTTTATGAACGTTTACAACAACAACATTCAAATAACTTTGCAATACCGGCAATGTTCTTTTGCGATTCGCGTTGGGCAGGGTTTGGTGAGGCAGAAACCACTGGAAAAACGTTGTTGAAGGCATTGTCTTACTGTCATAAAAAAATTAGCCAGCAAGGAGAGCTAACACCCGCTGTTATTAGTGTTTTACAGAAATGGGGTAATGCTAATCAATTTCAAGTTAAACCCTCGATGTCACGCTCAGCACCCTTGTTTGCTGCTTTAATGGGGTTAATGGAGGCGTTTAGTCCTTGTTCATTTTTTTGCTTGGCCGCATTTCTCGCTTTTTTATGGCTATATCCTTCGCAAAAATCGGCGCAATTTGGTGTTGGTGTTATTTTCTTGTTGGCATTAGGGATTAATCATTATTTTCAACAAGTGTATTCGGTTGCTTATTATCAATTAATGACCAAACTAAGCTATATGGGGATATTGGTTGGCTTGTTGTTGTTGCTTACGGTATTAAATGCATCGCGAAAAGTATTTGCGAATTCTGTTATGAAACCCGGGCTATTCATTTTTGTAGTGGTTCTTCTCACTGCGTTTTCTGTACAAATACTGCAACAAACTTGTGTATTTAATGCGTCTTTGATTCTTGATCAGTGGATGCTAGAACAAGCATTTACTCCAGCGAAGAAAATTTATTACCAATCTCTTTTCCAAGTGTTTTATTTGTTGCCGATGGTATTGTTGTTAGGGTTGTATTTGCTATTTGAAGACAACAACGGAAAACCCCGCTACCAGCATATCATGAAGATTGCCGCGTGCCTTACGCTGATATGTATTGCAATAATAATGATGGTTTCTCCTGCATTATTAGCTAATATAACAGTGTCTGTTGCGGTGCCATTAGTGTCTGTTTTGATGGGCTGGTTGGTGGTGCGACGAGATGTTCAAACAATATAATTGTGCCTTCTAAAGCGCATGCTTCATTACCGGCAAAAACTTAAATTAAACGCCAGGAAATTGCGAGATAGCGCAACCGATGCGGAACTATTACTATGGTTTCGGATTCGAAGAAAGCAAATCTGTAATATACAATTTTATCGGCAAAAACCGATTGGAAATTATATTGTTGATTTTTATGCACCAGCAGCAAAACTTGTTATTGAAATTGATGGCAGTCAGCATGTTGATGAAGAGCATGCGAAACGAGATAAAGAGCGCGATAGCTATCTAATGGCGCTGGGATTTAAGGTGTTGCGTTTTGATAATTTGCAGGTATTGCAATCTATTAATGACGTTGTTGAGGAGATATTCCGGGTGGTAGCGGCGAGATCTTAAATCCCCCCTAACCCCCCTTTTTCAAAGGGGGGAACTTTAAGGCAATGGTGTAATGCAAAGCCCGGAAGTTTATAGTTCCCCCCTTTGAAAAAGGGGGGTTAGGGGGGAT
>CAMBDN010000188.1 GCA_945865355.1 Legionella genomosp. 1 | reverse complement strand
TTCCACTGATAATCCTTGTGTGAGCAGATGCTCAGTCGTAGAAAAAGCATTTGTTGCAAATAATCCGGTAGCACAAAGCAAGGTAACACCCATTTTACGTAACATGATAACCCCTCCTAAAATGAAAAAATTACAATCCAACATACCTTTAATTTGCATGTATGGCAAAATAAAGGGCAAAAAAATCATTAACCTAAAGTTAACCTACTCAGTGTAGTTCCTAGAAAGAGAAGTGATAGTAGTAGGTTCGAAAATAGTTATTTTTACCAGTAGGAATAGATGTTACATCTCTGCCATGCGTTTAGATATAGACTCAAGCATGACCTTGGCATCGCCAAATAACATATAGGTGTTATCGTGGTGAAACAATGCGTTTTCTACTCCGGCATATCCAGGCGATAGACTACGTTTTACAAACAAAACTGTTTTTGCATTTTCTACATCTAAAACAGGCATGCCATAAATAGGAGATGCAGGGTCCGTTTTAGCTGCTGGGTTTGTAATATCATTTGCACCAACAACTAAGGCGACATCAGTGGTCGAGAAGTCGCGGTTAATTTCACTTTGCTCAAATACGCGGTCGTAGGGAATATTGGCTTCGGCCAATAACACATTCATATGACCAGGCATTCGTCCTGCTACTGGATGGATAGCAAAACGTACGCGTATTTTACGCTTCTCCAAATTATCCACTAATTCTTTGACAGCATGTTGCGCATGCGCAACAGCCATGCCGTAACCCGGTACGATAATCACATCCTTAGCCTGGCTGAGTAAGAAGGCCGCATCTTCTCCATTGGCCTGTCTAACGGGTAACGATTCACCACCATGTGAAGTTTGGTTCGTCGGCGCATCATTATTTTGTAGCCCGCCAAAAATGACATTGAAAATAGAACGGTTCATCCCAACGCACATGACGTAACTCAAAATTGCCCCGCTAGCACCAACCAATGCGCCAGTGATCACTAATAAGTGGTTACTCAAGGTAAAGCCAATGCCCGCAGCCGCCCAACCAGAGTATGAGTTAAGCATTGATATAACGACGGGCATATCGGCACCACCGATAGGGATGATTAACAATACACCGATGATCAATGAAAACAGAGCTAGTAAGGTAAACGTAGCAATGGATTGATGTAGAACAAAGACGGCAAGTAAAGTAACGATCAGTAATCCAATGATTGCATTAACGGTGCGTTGCCCATTAAACCGCACGGGTTTCCCAGACATCAAACCTTGTAGTTTTAAAAATGCAATGATTGATCCTGTGAACGTAATGGCTCCGATGATTAAGCCAAGACTCATTTCGATAAGACTGGCGGATGCGATGGAGCCAACTTCGCCAAGATTAAAAGCAGATGGTGATAGAAACGCACAAAACGCAACCAGTACGGCGGCCATACCGACTAATGAGTGAAAACCTGCCACAAGCTGTGGTATTGCCGTCATATTTATCTTTAAAGCGATAAACGTACCTAAAGCGCCACCAGAAAGAATCAAACCCAGCAATAAGAGGTGGTTTTGTATGTTGGGCATCAGTAGGGTCGCACCGATAGCAACGGCCATACCAAAAATTCCAAGCCAATTACCACGTCTTGCTGACGCAGGACTTGCTAATCCCTTTAACGCTAAAATAAAGCAAATGGCGGCTATTAAATAAAAAAATGAAACCAATGTTGTCATAACGTGTCTACCTTAATTCAAATCATTTGAAACGCAAAAAGCTCAATCAAATTTTTGAGTGAGTTGTTACCATTATTTTTTATACATACGTAACATGCGTTGGGTAACGACGAACCCACCAAAAATATTGATTGCAGTGATAAAAATTCCGAGACCACCTAAAAAGGATATTTCGCCCATGGACTGGCTTCCTGTCGCAATTAGTGCGCCAAGAATAATAATGCTCGAAATTGCGTTTGTTACAGACATCAATGGGGTGTGTAAAGCTGGTGTTACTTTCCAGACCACATAGTAACCAACAAAACAGGCCAGTACGAAAGTGGTTAAGATGGCGATGTATGGGTTGCCCAAGGAATGTACATCAGTCATGTTGAGGCTCCTTTATCGATTGGAACGGAAGATGTTGTCCATCATGGCAAAGCAGCGCTTGCCGGATAATTTCATCATCTCGATTGAAATTTAGTTGGGTTGATGACGCGGTTAGTAACTGCAGTAGATTGTTGATATTGTTTGCATATAAATCACTAGCGGTAGCGGGGATGAGCTCAGCAATATTGCTATAACCAATCAAGGTAATTTGTTGATGATGGGCGATTTTGTCGCGCACACTTAGCTCACAATTACCCCCACGCGACGTTGCTAAATCGACAATCACCGCGCCTGGTTTCATTTTATCAACAGTCTTTTTAGTCAGTAAAATAGGTGCTTTCTTACCAGGAATAAGTGCAGTGCAAATGACGAGATCAGCAATACAGGCGTATTGATCAATGAGTTCAGCTTGTTGCTGGCGGTATTCCTCGCTGACTTCTTTGGCATAACCACCAGCAGTTTCACTATCGTGCCCTTGGATCACTTCAATAAATTCAGCACCTAAACTTTCCACTTGCTCTTTGGCAGCTGCACGAACATCAAAAGCATAAACCACGGCTCCAAGACGTTTTGCCGTTGCAATTGCTTGCAGTCCAGCAACACCAGCACCAAGTATCAATACTTTTGCAGGCTGAATCATCCCGGCTGCGGTCATCATCATGGGAATAGCACGATTGTAGTGAGCAACTGCTTCAATAACTGCACGATAACCCGCCAAATTGGCTTGTGAAGAGAGGCTGTCTATATTTTGTGCGCGGCTAATTCGCGGAATATGATTCATAGAAAACACACTGATCTGGTGCTTGCAGCACCAATCGATTAATTCAGGAGAGGTTTCGTTATCGATAGGGCAAATCAGTAGGGATTGAGGTTGTAGTCCTGCTATGTCTTTAGGAGTTGGCTCATTTACGCACACCAATACATGGGTATGTTTTAGCAGTGCCTTTCTATCAGTAATAATAGCAGCACCCGCTTGCTCATAGGCTTGATCAGAAAAACCTGCCAGCTTACCGGCATTGTGCTCACAAGTGACCTCAAAGCCTAATTTGACAAAGTTTTTTATAACGGTCGGGGTGATTGCAACACGAGTTTCATTACCTGGTTCATGCAGCGCTGAAATAATCATGAATATATTCTTACTACCATTATTATCTTTTTTGAACGAAGAATTGTCCGCTAATCCTATTGGAATCAGTCTGATATTGCTAGCATTTTTGTTTTTATTCACTACAATTTTAAAATCTTATTGGTGCAATCATATTTGATTGCACCAATAACAGAATGTATAATTTAGTTACTTTTAATAAAAGGACTTTAATCCATGTGTCGTAGCGTCATATTTTTGATCAGTATCTGTGTTGCTTTTTCTGTACATGCTGATAGCAGTGTTTGTCTGAAGCGGCATTGCTTGGCAGTGGTTGATGCGGGGAGCAGTGGTTCCCGGGTACATCTTTTTGCCTATGATGTTGGTGCTAATAGCCAACCTATCAAAATTAGTGAGCTTTGGTCTAAAAAGGTTAAACCAGGGTTTTCTACTATTGATATCAATCAGCCAACCATAGATGCTTATTTGAATAATTTATTCAGTGGTGCTCCAGAACAGAATATCCCCGTCTATTTTTATGCCACGGCAGGAATGAGGTTGCTCCCACAGCCAAAGCAACAGCAATACTATCAGTCTCTAAAACAGTGGTTTTCGTCTCAAGCACAGTGGACCTTGGTTGATGCTAAAACAATTACTGGGAGTGAAGAGGGCTTGTTTGGTTGGCTCGCTGTCAATTATCAGTTGGGAAATTTTGATTCTCCTAGCTTGCCTGTAGTTGGGGTAATGGATATGGGAGGGGCTTCTGTTCAAATTTCTTTCCCTGTGCGGCAAACTGATAAAATTAATCAAGATGATTTGATACCGGTAAATGTTGCTGGCCAAGATTTAGTGTTGTTTGTACATAGTTTTCTTGGTTTAGGTCAAACCGTGCTTTCACAGCAGTTTCTCGATACAAAAAGCTGTTTTTCTAATGGCTATCAACTGCCTAGTGGTCTTTCTGGGGAAGGGGATGCATCTTTGTGCCGACAGAAAGTTGCTAAATTGATCAATAACGTTCATCAAGTTGATCAAATCATACAACCCGTGTTATTGGAAAAAACGTCTTCCTGGTATGCCATTGGTGGTGTGGCGTCGCTTGCTGATGATAAACCATTCTCATTTCAAGGTAGGCAATTTACTAGCCAAAGCTTGTTAGAGCAAGCAGATAGTGCTGTTTGTCACCAACAGTGGAATGATATTTCTACTCAATACCCAGGCAATGACTATCTCTACGGTTATTGTCTTTTCCCTGCGTATTACTATGCCTTGATGGTTGATGGCTACGGCATTAATCCAGAGCAACCCATCAACCTGATGCCATCAGGACAAAATGCCGATTGGACACTTGGCGTTGTGATGCGTCAACATTAATAAAAGTCCTCTTTTTGAGAAAAAAGGACCAATGCCTACGCGTTCCCAACTGACGTCATTTTGCGGTTTGATCTACCAATTAGCCTTAAGTTTTATTGGTATCCTCTCCATATCACAGGGTAAGCGCTGTATAATTCCGATGACCTCTACCCACTAAACCATGGAAGTGCACTTAATTTTTGTTTTTCAAAAATTTCACTTGACACGGTTTTTTCGGAAATAACTGGAAATCAACACCAGCTACAGCACCATCAATTACACGACCTTGAAGCAGCATCACAATCCATACAAGATCGAATTTAGCCACAACCGTACCCACCCAAGCCTTAAAATTTAATTCCCGGTTATCCGCTATCCCAGCGCGAAAAATATGCCCAAAAAAAGACGTGTTATTATTAATGCATCATTGATGGCAATGGCAATGGCATAAGAATACTGATGAGTCTCACTGATATAAAGAAGACATTACAAAAGCTAACAGTAGATATTGATGCTATTGCGGATCCTCATGTGGCAGCCATCCAAAGAACATTATTTGGTCTGGTTGAGGCCTTAGTCGAGGTC
>CAMBDN010000187.1 GCA_945865355.1 Legionella genomosp. 1 | reverse complement strand
AATCGCTTGCATCTTCTTCGCTAAGGCTCAAATTTCCATACTCACGACGGATATCAGCGATTGTCTTCCAATGCATATTACCAACCAGTCACTTCAGCTATAGCGTCACCCAACTCTGCTGGTGAGCGAACCGTTTTAACACCGGCTGCTTCAAGCGCTGCAAATTTATCAGCTGCGGTGCCTTTCCCACCGGAGATGATTGCGCCTGCATGTCCCATTCGTTTACCTGCAGGAGCCGTGACACCTGCAATGTAGGAAACAACGGGTTTGCTTACATGTGCTTTTATGTATTCAGCAGCTTCTTCTTCTGCCGTACCACCAATTTCTCCTACGAGAATAATTGCCTCTGTTTGCTCGTCATGTTCAAAAAGAGCAAGCACGTCAATGAAGGACATGCCAGGGATAGGATCGCCACCAATACCTACGCAAGTACTTTGACCAAAACCCTTATCAGTCGTTTGCTTAACCGCTTCGTAAGTAAGGGTACCTGAGCGAGAAACAATACCAACTTTACCTGGTAAATGAATCGATCCCGGCATAATACCAATTTTGCATGCGCCAGGAGTGATGATGCCTGGACAATTTGGACCAATCAATCGACTGTCTGTATTGTTTTCGAGATACAGTTTTACTTGCAACATATCCAGTACAGGAACACCTTCCGTAATACATACGATCAGTTTAATCCCACACTCAGCGGCTTCTAAAATGGAATCTTTGCAGAATGGCGCAGGAACATAGATCACTGTAGCATCAGCTCCCGTTGCATCAACAGCTTCTCGTACTGTATTAAAGACGGGTAAATCGAGATGCTTTTGTCCACCTTTGCCAGGAGTTACTCCACCGACCATGTGAGTACCATAACTAATGGCTTGCTCAGAATGCAATGTTCCTTGTTTGCCAGTGAAGCCTTGGCAAATAACTTTTGTTTTTTTGTTTACTAATATACTCATTTCAACCTCAGGAATAATTTTATGCGATAGCCGCGACAATTTTCTTAGCCGCATCAGTCAAACTGTTTGCAGCGATCACGTTGAGATCACTTTTGTTGAGAATGTCGGCGCCTAAAACAGCGTTATTACCTTCAAGTCGCACAACGACAGGTACGTTAACATTCACCTCTTTCACTGCAGCAAGAATACCCTCAGCAATAAGATCGCAACGAACAATGCCTCCAAAGATATTTACCAAGATACCCTTGACCTTATCATCTGAAAGTATAATCTTGAACGCTTCGCTAACGCGCTCTTTTGTAGCACCGCCACCAACATCAAGAAAATTCGCGGGCTCACCACCATATAACTTGATCACATCCATGGTTGCCATAGCAAGACCTGCACCATTGACCATGCAGCCAATTTCTCCATCGAGAGGAATATAATTCAACTCCCAATCATGAGCCAGATTCACTCGCTCATCTTCTTGAGACGTATCACGCATCGCTTTTAATTTAGGATGCCGATAGAGGGCATTGTCGTCGATCGTAACCTTGCCATCTAAACAAACAAGTTTGCCAGCTTTAGTAACCACTAAAGGATTAATTTCTAAAAGACTTAAATCACATTCAACAAACATTTTACCAACACCAATCATTAAATGCGTAAAATGCTTTATTTGTTCGTCTGTTAACCCTAATTTAAATCCTACTTCCCGGCATTGAAATGGCATAACACCAACAAGTGGGTCAATTTGTATTTTAAAAATTTTCTCAGGTGTTTCTTCCGCAACCTTTTCAATCTCAACGCCACCCTCTGTAGACGCCATAATCACAACTCGACGGCTTGCTCTATCTACAACAGCACCCAGATATAGCTCACGAGCAATATCACAGGTTTCTTCAACCAATACCGCGCGAACAGGTTGTCCATGAGCATCCGTTTGGTAGGTTACCAACCGGGTTCCCAGTAGTGATTTAACATAGGTAGCTAACTCATCTTTAGTGGATACTAACTTAACACCACCCGCTTTACCTCGGCCGCCAGCATGTACTTGCGCTTTTACTACCCAGCGAGATGTGTGTAATTGTGATGCTACTTGTAGTGCATCATCAACATTGTATGCTACTTCACCGTGAGGAATGGGTAAGCCATGGCTAGCAAACAATTGCTTGGCTTGGTATTCATGTAAATTCATTATTGGTACCTTATAGATTAGGAACGTGAGCGCAATAATAGGATATTATTCCGCTCCAGATCCTTATACATTGAGTAATAAACGTGATGGATCTTCAAGTAATTCCTTTATACTCACCAAAAATTGCACTGAGTCTTTCCCATCAATTAACCGATGATCGTAAGATAATGCAACATACATCATTGGTCGAATCACGATCTGTCCTTTTTCAACGACCGGTCGATCTTCGATTTTATGCATCCCTAAAATACCGGTTTGTGGTGGATTGATGATTGGCGTCGCCAACAAAGATCCAAATACACCACCATTGGTAATAGTGAACGTGCCACCTTGCATCTCTTCCATAGACAGCTTTCCTAAGCGTGCCCGAGAAGCTGACTCACTAATAGATTGTTCGATTTCTGCCATGCTCAATTGATCAGCATCTCTAACCACCGGAACGACCAATCCACGCTCCGTGGATACAGCAATACCAATATCGTAGTAGCCATGATAGATAATATCTTGTCCATCAATCGATGCATTGACTGCAGGGAATCGTTTGAGCGACGCAACAACAGCCTTAGTGAAAAATGACATAAAACCGAGTTTTACCCCATGTTTTTTCTCAAAGCCATCTTTGTACTGTGCGCGTAAATCCATGACCGCTTTTAAATTTACCTCATTAAAGGTAGTTAACATGGCTGCATTATGTTGGGCTTCCAACAACCGTTCGGCTACCTTTGCACGTAAACGCGACATAGGAACCCGACGTTCTTCGCGTGCCCCTGCAGCTACCGTCAAAGATGCTGTCTTTTTAGGTTCAGCAGCAGACAGAGAGGGTGAAGCTGTATTTTTATTACGACCCGATTCAATAAAAGCAACAACATCTTCCTTCGTTATTCGACCATCTTTACCAGAGCCTTTAATTTGACTCGGTTGCAAATCATTTTCAGCCAACATACGTCTAACAGCCGGACTCGCTGATTTATCGTCCAACGCACTAACATCTTGTTCATTCTCTTGCATTTTACTGGGTGATGACGGCACAGCTGCAGCACCTGCACCAATTCGTGCCAATAATTCACCGGAATGCACGGTATCCCCTACCTGAAATAAAATTTCCTGTAACACACCATCTGCAGGAGCGGGGACTTCTAACACGACCTTGTCAGTTTCTAAATCGACAATGTTCTCATCACGGGTAACTTTATCCCCTATTTTTTTATGCCACGTAGCGATGGTGGCATCAGCCACTGACTCAGGCAAGTTAGGCACTTTAACTTCAATTGACATGATGATACCTTCTTTTTTAATAGATTATTTTGTAGTTACTGTATCCAATAAAGCCTGTACAACCAGCTCCAGCTGTTGCTGAGCATGAAGATAGGGGCTCCCAGCTGCGGGAGCTGCTGCAAAACCTCGGCCCGCATAATGCAACGACTGTTCAGGCTGCAAACAATCTCGCATGTTGTGTTGTGATGAAAACCAAACCCCTTGATTTTGCGGCTCTTCTTGACACCAAATGACTTCTTTTGCATTCGGGTATTTTGATAATTCCCTTATCAACGCTTTTTTAGGGAACGGATAAAGTTGCTCGATACGCACTATTGCAACATGCTTTAAACCATCATCACGCCGCTTTTGTAATAGGTCATAATATACTTTTCCGCAACATAACACTATTCTCGTCACTTTTGCGGCATCCATACTATCAACTTCTGGAATAACCGTTTGAAATCCACCAGTGGTTAAATCAGCCATCGTAGATACGGCTAACTTGTGTCGCAGTAGACTCTTTGGCGTCATCACAATCAATGGCTTACGGAATGTGCGGATCAGCTGTCTTCTCAGCAAATGGAACATTTGTGCCGGTGTAGTTGGCGTACACACTTGCATATTTTGCTGCGCACATAACTGCATGTATCGCTCAAGACGTGCAGACGAATGTTCAGGACCTTGGCCCTCATAGCCATGTGGCAACAACATTACCAAACCACATAAACGACCCCATTTTTGCTCACCAGAACTAATAAATTGGTCAATTACTACTTGCGCACCATTAGCAAAATCACCAAATTGCGCTTCCCATAATACCAATAATGTCGGCTCAGACGCTGCAAAACCATATTCAAAAGCTAGCACAGCTTCTTCAGATAAAACGGAGTCTATCACTGTAAATGGACGCGTAGGATCTGCAACGACGTTTTCTAGGGGGGTAAACGTGTCGCCTGTTTCTAAATCATGCAAAACAGCATGACGGTGTGCGAAAGTTCCTCGCCCTGAGTCTTGGCCTGATAAACGTACACCATAACCTTCATGGACCAAGGTAGCATAAGCCATGGTTTCTGCGTAACCCCAATTCATAGGCGTTTCGTCTAAGGTCATCTTTGCGCGTTCATCCATTAATCGCTGCACAACAGGATGCAATACAAACCCTTTTGGTAACATTTGCAGCTTTTTAGATACCTCTCGCAGCGTTGCTAAGCTAACCGTGGTATCGACCTTATCTGTCCAACTACCATTAATATAGGGTGTCCAGTCAACAGATATCTTACCTTCATACGGTTCACGCACAACATCAACAACGGCTTCACCTTTATCTAATTTGTTACGGTAAGATTCGATGAGCGTATCAACCTCTTCAACAGTAATTAAACCGGCTGCAATTAATTGTTCTGCATAGATTTCACGCAATGGACGCATCGATTTAATTTTTTTGTACATGGCTGGTTGCGTTACTGATGGCTCATCCGCTTCATTATGCCCATGACGTCGATAGCAAACCAAGTCAACGACTACATCTCGATTAAACTTCATGCGATATTCAAATGCTATTCGGGTTGCAAATACAACTGCCTCTGGATCATCTCCATTCACATGAAGAATTGGCGCCTGAACCATTTTTGCTACATCAGTACAATAAAGAGTTGAACGTGCATCAAGAGGATTACTAGTGGTAAAACCAA
>CAMBDN010000186.1 GCA_945865355.1 Legionella genomosp. 1 | reverse complement strand
AGCCAATTATGCGGCCAAGGCCAGCTGATAAATCAATAAGTTAGCATTTTTTTCGGTTATTTTTAAAGAGTCCGTATTATTTTCGTGATTTTTAGACATTGAAAAATACATTTTCACCCATATTGATTTTCTTATGATCATGATTATATCAGCTAAAGTTAGCTCGCCCTTTTTGTCATACCATGACGTTGCTTCTTGCACTAATAATTTTTTAGTTTTATTCATTTTAACGGCAACCAGTACCAATATTGAGAGCAGCACCATAAGCATCGGCGTTGTTCTTGCAATAGCATTATCTGACCATTGTCGCTGAGTCTCTATACCTAAATGGGCGCGGGTCTCCGCGAATGTGACCTCTATATTCCAGCGCAAAACAAACCACTCGATAATTTGCGTTGGCGAGTTTGTAACGTCCGTACTAAAAAATGTCTCGGCCTCATTTTTACCACCTGGTGTTTTAACCAGCACAATTCGCAGCGTTAAAGGTAGTTCGCCAGCATGATACCACAGGCATTCAAAGGTTAAGCACTCAATGGTTCTTTGTTCACCACCATACCACTTTACTGTAAGCGTTTGCCATGTTTGGCTTGGATCTGCCAGTAACTCCTTGAGCTGGATACGCAGGCCTTTAACTTGATTCCTTCCGCGTTTTCTCACCGGTTTGATGTTGGGGAATTCATATAATTGCGCATCCAGCCGTAATCTTGATATGAGTATTGCGCCACTTTTTACACAGATTTTGGCCAACGCCATGCAGGCATAGGCACCATCTCCAACCAAAATCCAGGAGGCACGGTTTAACCATCGGCTTACACAACGCACCATTTGTATGGTCCAGTCTATCGATGTCTTGTGGCGTTTTCCAGCCGCCTCATCCGACTTTTTGGAAGGCGAGAGGATGACCATAAATGGCAGTGCCCATGGTCTTTTACACCAAGGGAGTAGCACTATCAAGGTCATGCATTCCCATTTCAAACCAAAGCAAATGACCACGCGTGATTGACTAGATGCGACAGCATCCCGATATGCCCCCTTGGCCTTGATTTTCTTGCCGCGGCGGCGCTCCAGTGTTTCATCAACAGCAACAATCTTAGGCCAGGCTTCCGGCAACAGCTTGATTAAGAGCCCGAATAAAATCTTGCTGGCAGCCAAACTGTTCCACTGTGTGCGACTTAACACACGATGATATTTTGAGAAATTTTTAACCTCGCTTAAGCCCATAACACGTAAAATACTCGTGATACGTCTTGCCCCACGACAAAGAATGGCGCCAATCATAAGCATGTTTATGTTTTTCCAGGTAGGACGCGTAAAAACGGGTGCAAATGCGGTTAAAACTGATATAATTTCTGGTGTCATTGCTGGCAAGTCCTTGTACCGTATAGTTTTTTAGAACCTTAAGATACTCGTTTTATTAGCCTTGGCAACGTCGCTCACTGACCTCCCATCACTAAGAATAAAAACAACATGAAACGATGGAATATCACAGAAATGCTAGACGCAGGCCGTAAGCTTTTCGCGAAAATCCACAAACAAAAACGCCATGCCAACCCCAATCATGATGTTCATTTCATGGCGCGGGAAATGGATAGCTGGCTGGTGCAGGGTGTTGAATCCATGGTGGATGGCAGCTATACACCGCGCCATCTCAAGCGCCATTATTTTACAGATGAGATGGTTGATCAACTGCATTTATCTGATCGAATTTTTCAGAATATTTTGCTCAAACAATTAAAATCTACCTTCCCCTATGTGATGAACCCCAATTGCTATCATCTCCATGGTCCGAGTGGGGTGAGGCTTGCCACGCAGCGAATTCGGCAGGTGCTCCTGGAGCAAAACCCAAAATATCTAATCCGCGCGGATATCAAATCGTTTTACAAATCAATCCCGCATCATCAGTTGGTTCAGGATATTAAGCAGCATTATAACGACGAAAAAGTTCAGTCCATGCTTGAGCAGATCATCATCAATCCGATTGAAACACCTCGTGGATACAAAAATCCAGATCACGGAATTGCACTACGTGGGCCATTATCGCAATTTTTCAGTGGCATTTATTTAAAGCCCATGGATGATGCATTTAATTCAATGGATGTGACCTATCTACGTTATCAAGATGATCTTCTTATTTTATGTCGCACCAAACGACAACTTCAGCGTTGCAAACAACGCATGATGGCCGTATTAAAAGAACGCAGTCTTCGTTTATCGCGTAAAAAAACGCGTATAGGTCGTATCGAGCTGGGCTTTCATTTTTTAGGTATACACTATCCGGGAACGCAAACCCCGGATAACACCAGGGTAGAGCAGGCAGTTGATCGAGAGGTTATTCAGGTTAGCATTGCGCAATATATGCCCTTATTGAGCAGGGGGGGGGGGCAGACATTGCAACGAATAACCATACGCCTGCGCTGGATCGTATCGTCCCACACCCAAGGACGCTGCGGAAAGCACGCGAGCAAGTTAAGCGGATGGTTATTGATGGGCTGTCTGCCCGCCGAATCAGAAGTTACTTGCACCGCTGGGCCCTCTGGTGGGTGAGGACGTCACAAAGTTGGCAGTATCATGAACTATTAGAATGGTTTTTAGAGGTTTGTTGGGACATTGGCCCGGCCGCTTACGCCGCCGGACTACTTCAGCAGTCTATTAAACGTGCATACTATGACTTGGTTCTAGATCTGTCGGCAGAAGGTTCTCCCGCGAACGCGTGAGGTCGACAGTTCTCATTTCATCTAGGTGGCTAACGGCCGCCAAATCAGCAACCGTCGTAGCAACGCCGCGCCGGTCACCCAGCGCGCGTCCCACGCCACCGCGAAATAATGCACAATCTAGTCCGAGGCCCGAAGAACCCGAAATTACCAATGGAAACAAATGTTGCATCGCGTCAGTCGTATAATTATAAAATCTTACGTTTCTAGGCAAGTCCGCCTCATTAAACGCGGGTAGGGGATAAAACGACCGCCCCGGGTGGCAATATTCATTCACCACATGAACCGGCATATCACGCTGCGCAATGCCTACTTCCATCCAAGCGGCCTTCATCGCAGCCCAATTTTGCGCGGCAGACCACGCATCATAGCCAGCAAGGTAGCGCTGATAGGCTTCTTTGAGGGGTGTGAAACCAAAGTGTGCGCTGCGATGCTCTTGGCCTGCTTGGCTGTAAACCAAACCGATGGGTTGACCGGTTGCTTCATCGATGCGCTCTATTTCATCGATGCGTGCCAACATATACGCCTTCGTTTCATCATCCATGTGACGCTCTAGCATGCGGCACATGTGAGTATCTTTGGCCCAATACGCATACTCATAAGCCGTACAATTGAAGGTTCGGCCGGAATAATCGGTGAATACACCAGAGGTTCTGAGCAAGGCTTGTTTATTGCCAGATGATGCCGTTAATAAAGCGTCGGCCTCGTTTTGTTTTCCCTTTGCCACACCAGGTAAAAAGTCGCGCATTTGGAATGTCGGATGTGCGCGGCACGCTACTTTGACCGCATCGGGCAGACGCTCAAATTGGTCATCCGTTATTCTTTCCAACAGGGCCTCGGCCTCTATGTCTACAATGCCTGCAACCCATTCGTTTTTATGTGGTATCTCGGCAGGATGTTCTGCAAAATCAGCGCAAATACTCGCAAAATAGTCTGGATTACTGGATGCGGCTGTTGGGTCAATGATTTCAGCAAAGTTAACACAAATAGCGCCTTGATGGGTTACAAATTTGGCTGTTTCTCCTGTCGCGCCACAGTCTAAAATCATAAAATCATCCATGTGTGGATTTTCATTGGTAGCGGTAACGGTACGATAGGTGCGTTCAAATGTTTGTCGAATGGATGTCAAGTCCTCTGCATTGATAGCGCGTGATAAATCGAATATATCGGCATTCACCGTACAAAAATTACAAATGGCTCTTTCTACGTCCTCACCATTCGTTAAGGCTGTGGATACCACACTAACTAACCCATTACTTAAATCAGGTGATGCATCGAGAACCACCCCAAAATTTTGGCCACTGATGCCACGCGCTTTGCAATACACGTTCAGGTTCGCTAAAAAAAATTGGGCCAGTATCGATAATCGTTCTGTTCTTTCATCCACAGGCGTTGCTGCTGGAATACTATAAAAAGGTGGTGTGGGTAGCGTTTCCCATACATCAAGCGCACAAGCACCTAATAAAGCATCAATGTAATCCTCTCGTGTAACATCCGCTCCAAAACCCATGAGGGTATCAATAACCTCTTTGGTTGCAGGTGTTCCATCGGTGCGTTGGGTAAAATCGATGGCTAACCCAAAGAGCGCTAAACTCTGTTCACCTAATGCTCGTTGGATATCTGCAAAGCTTGGCCCTGCAGGTATTGCACTTAATACGGCTGTTGTAAGACGGGTACGTGGGTCAGTTGCTGCCACCACTGTCGTAGGAAACGTGCTATGCATGGCATTATACAATCGGGATTGAGGGATTCCTGCCGCATTATTGGTTCGGTTCACATTAAATACAGGGTTCACTACGCGTGATTGACTGTCTTGAGCGCGAGGACGTAACTGAATACTGTATAAATTCGACGGTCTGCCAAGAAAAGCCGTCATCGCATCACCAAAGCTCATACGCATTGCTGAAACTGCTTCAATGTAAGCTTCTATTTGCGCTAATCGTACTTCTTTACCCATCCGCTCTGCATTACCTGCCTCGAGCAATCCTATATCAAAGGCTAATGCTTCTTTATAGGCATTTAATTCTCGCAGTGCGCCACCATCAAAAAACTCCCTCAAGGCCACTGTTGCCTTACACGTATTATCTGTACTGATTTCTTGTCCACCCACAACAGGCACCATCAGATGAACCTGGTTGGTCTCGTGGTTGATGGTGATATACCTAGGTGCCGTCGGCTCAGTCAATGGAATACGCATGATTCATCCTCTAACTTTGATTTGATTCATTGTGACAATTATAGCAAAAATTTTATCAATGTGTCATTTTATTGGTTTCTTGCCGCACGTTAGGTCTTGATGTCCCCGTGCGGGCTCACTTGAGGTGTCTAATCACTACTGTTTGGATGGAATTTACGGGGAGGTATGGATTGTATCATTCTGGAAAATGGCTAAAGTCCAG
>CAMBDN010000185.1 GCA_945865355.1 Legionella genomosp. 1 | reverse complement strand
CATAAAAGTAAAGTGCGGATTTGCGAGCACCCTATTGCGTTCGTTGATCGACAAAAGGGCGTGAGTAAGCTCCCTGCGAATAGCATCTTAGACTCGCTTCGTGTCTTATTTATTTTACGATTTCACGAGTTGAAAAACTATTTCAAAATGTGTGTGGTTGGTCTCTCTGGGGTATTTGTCCAGTTTTTGATCTATAACCTATTGCGTCAAAGCTTGTCACCTATCAGTGCGGCACAAGTTGCCATCATGGCGGCTATCATTAATAACTTTGTTTTGAATAGTCTATTTACGTTCAAGAAAAATTCACATGTTCAGCATCGTCAGAAATTAAGAGCGTTTAGCTTGTTTATCGTATATTCAGCTTTGATGGTCGCTCTACAAAGTTATTGGCTACATTTGGGTATAAAATACGTCGGCTCAGGCTATTTAAAAGAAAATATGACCATGGTTACTGGTATCATTCTTGCCTCGATCCTAAATTATCTGATGTATTCACGTTTGATCTGGCGGGAAAAAAAGGTTCACTTACCCTTGTAGTCTATTTTCACCGCTTCATTTTTACCACTTGATAATAAAAGGCCTCAACTTGCGCACCATGTACTTGGCTATGTGACCAAAACTTAACCACCGGCGATAGTTTTGTTACCTGCTTTGTGAAGCCTGGAATATCAAAAGAATAAGCATTTTGTGATATTGCGATCAATGTCTTTCCGGCCAAATGTTCATCGGTAGACCAATAGCGATACATTAAACTTTCTTCCCCAAAGATATGACGTCCTACAATGGGAAAGCGTTTTGTTATGTCATGGTGAGCGAATAACTTTGTTTGATAGAAGGTCAGTTCACTGTTGATATTATATTGATCGAGTGGGGCTATGATAGGTTGGGTTTTTGTTTCAGCTTCAACCTGCTTGGCAATACCATTCACCTGTAATGTAATATCGTCCCATGCAATAAATTTTATAAAGAGCTTTTGATAAACGAAGTCGGGATTTCCAGTAAGAATAACAAAAATGGAGCTGCTGTAACCAATCAATAACAGAACAGCGAACCTTAGCCAGCTCTTTTGAATATTAATCGCAAGCCATGGGATTAATGCTAACAATCCTGGCCCTATCCAATTGAATTTTATTCCGTGACTCAAGCTGAATATACCAAAAAATATCAATGGAGTCAGTGTAAATATCCGTAGAAAAAGTTTGGTATTTTCATCAACATTCGTTGTTTCTATAGCGTTTATGTTGTAAGGATTATTTTTTTTCAACAGTGCCCACAAACCATAAAGGCCCGGTGGCATCAAAAATAATACCAATAATCCTAAAAAATAATGAAAAGTAAAAGAAAAAGAGTGTTCCAATCGCCGAGTGCTTTGAAATAAAAATGATGCCCATTCATGTGTGGCATTCCAATAAATGACAGGCGAGAAAAGGAGTGCCGCAATAAGGGCTGCTAAATAGGGTTCTTTGCGTGTAAGCCAGGAACGAGCAGTTGGAACAGTGCATATGTAAAGGAAGGCAGCAGGAGCTAGTAAAACGATGGTGTATTTTGAGAGTAATCCAAGGCCAAGCCAAATCCCTGCGCCGTACCAATAGTTCGATTCATTTAAAATTAAAGATCGGTAAAGACAATATAGTGTTACTGACCAACATGAGATAAGTGGCAGATCGGGTGTAATAACTAAGGATTGTAGAAAAAAAAAGGGGAGTATTGCTAACAACATAACGGCATATATACCGGCTCTGCGCTTCATCAGTGTTGTTAATTTAAAGCTATAAAAAGCCGTTAGCAGCCAACAAAGCAATGACGGAATGCGCACACCAAATTCATTGTTGCCAAAGACTGCGGTCGTTATCTTAATGAGGAATGCCACCATCGGTGGGTGGTCTAGGTAGCCGACATCAAGGTGCTGCGCGTAATTCCAATAATAGGCCTCCTCAGTGAGGAGATTATTATAGCTAATGCATAATAGTCGTAAAAGTAGAGATACAATGATGATTAGAAAAGCGGCACATTCCATTGAACATAGCGTACTTCGTCTACTTTGCGGCGTATTGTAAGCATCATTTGCTTTTATCTTCGAGCTAGAATTAACGAATAGTTTCATTAAATTATCAATAATGTAAGCAAGTATTTATGTACATGTAGCCCGTATGGAGCGAAGCTGACTATGGGTCCGCTGCGACGCGTCACTCTTTCGGTTACGCATTTCGCGATATTTTAGCAGTATGTGGAAGTTAATGTACATTGTTTTGGCTACAATGGTATTCTCCGCTGGTAATTTTGATTGAATTTAGGCAGAATGATCGGGCGTTTTAGCATTGTTTTACTTTTTGGCTTGTCCGCAGCGTTTGCTCTCCATAGGAAGCGATGTTGCAGAGAAACTTTTCAAGAGAATAAAAGGGGATTGTTATGAAGATGAAATTGATCGCTGTTGCCATGGGTTTAGTAATGACAACTGCAATCGCTGCAACAGATACTCCAGCACTGACGACTGATCTTGATAAATTGTCATATAGTATCGGTTCAGATTTGGGCAAAAATTTTAAAAGACAAGGGATTGAAATCAATGCTTCTATCATGGCCAGAGGTATTCAAGACGGCATGAGTGGTGGCGCTTTGTTGCTGACAGAACAGCAAATGAAAGATGTCCTCAATAAGTTTCAGAAAGATTTGATGGCTAAACGCACTGCTGAGTTCAATAAAAAAGCAGAAGAAAATAAAACCAAAGGTGAAGCATTTTTAAGCCAAAATAAAGCGAAAGCAGGTGTGGTCACTCTAGCGGATGGTTTGCAATATAAAATAATCACAGCGGGTACCGGTGCAAAACCTGCGAAAGAAGATACAGTCACTGTTGAATACACCGGTCGATTGATTGGTGGTGAAGTGTTCGATAGTACTGAAAAAACAGGTAAGCCTGCTACATTTAAATTGTCGCAAGTCATTCCTGGTTGGACTGAAGCTTTGCAGTTGATGCCTGCTGGCTCAACCTGGGAAGTTTACGTTCCTGCGAATTTAGCATATGGCCAGCGTAGTGTGGGTGGCCCCATTGGACCTAATGAAACATTGGTTTTTAACATTCATCTTATTTCTGTTAAAAAATAATTCATGATTAGTGTTGTCTCTTATCATTCCCTCCTCCAATATCTGTGGGGTGGGAATGGTATTTTTTGTTGATTTTAATGCGTATTTCCAAGATTAATAGGCGGTTACTGATTGTTTTTACCCTGGGCTTTTCTTCAGGGCTTCCTCTTGCTTTACTGAGTAGTACGCTTCAAGCGTGGTTTGCTGATTCAGGTATGTCTGTCTTGGCCACCGGATCGCTGAGCCTTTTAGGCCTACCCTATGTTTATCGAATTGTGTGGGGTCCACTTTTAGATCGTTATTCACTTTTACCCATGGGAAAGCGGCGTAGTTGGATGCTTGTGATGCAACTGTTTCTATTAACTGGGTTTAATGTGCTAGCCTGGTTCTCGCCAACGACATCACCCCAACTAATGGCTGCATTGGCTTTTATTTTCGCTTGTTTTTCAGCAACACAAGATGTGGCAATCGATGCACATCGTACCGAATATTTACCTCAGAATGAACACGCCATTGGCGCATCAGTCGCTGTATTTGGCTATCGTTTAGCATTACTAGTCGCTGGCGGCTTAGCGCTGATTATTGCAGAACATTTGGGATGGGCTATTGCCTATAGGATGATGGGCTTTTTAATGCTAACAGGCGTCGTAGCGACGCTTTGTAGTTCTGAACCATCTATACAAGCGCCTAGCGAGCTTAGTTTTGCACAGTCATTCATCGCGCCAGCGAAAGAACTTCTTGCACGACAAGGGATCGCTGCTTTAATATTTTTTGTGTTTTTTTATAAGCTTGGTGAGGCGTTTACCACCACAACCAGCGGCATTGTGATGCCTTTTTTAATTCAAGGTATTGGGTTTCCACTGGATACCATCGCCTATGTTAATAAAATGATGGGTGTTGGTTCTATCTTAATTGGTGGGTTAACGGCAGGTATTTTATTGATGCGGTGGTCATTGTATCGAGCTTTATTGGTCTTTGGACTTTTGCAGGCAGCCACGAATGCTATGTTTATTCTCTTGGCGGTGGTTGGTAAAAGTGTGATGGTTTTTGCCATTGCTGTCGTGTGCGACAATTTTGCAGCAGGAATGGGCTCAACGGCATTGGTAGCATTATTTATGAGGCTTGTTGATCGACGTTATACCGCCACACAGTTTTCAATGTTTGTTGTGCTAGCCACACTACCAAGAATTTTATCAGGACCTATCGCTGGTATGTTGCAATCATGGTTCGGTTGGGTCGGACTATACCAATTTTCGTTTATACTAGCGTTAGGGTTTATCCCCTTTTTACTGAAAATTCGTGTGCAAACCATCACCGATAGAAGTCAGGTTGAACATGATGGTTTGTTCTTAGACCGTAAAATATCCCACTGATCCTGATTTTAATTCAATAGTTCTTTACACCTTAACTGCTGCAGATATTCGATTTATTTATAATCATGTAGTGTTATAATAAGACATATTTATGTGTTGATTATCTAGATGAGAATATGCCAAGACTACTGATTGCGGAAGAAGATGTACCTAAACGATATAAACACCCTGATTTAAAAAAGCGTAGAGACGTATTACGAGACACTGTCCGCAAATTGGCTACTGAAAGCTCCCAGCTCGCTTATTACAAAAAAGCCGAAAAAAATCATTTGAGATGGCGATCTACTGCTCAAAACACGCAAACGGTGAGGGTCATTGCAGGCGATTGGGGTGATGTTACTCAAGCTTTAACGAAAGAAAGAGGGCAGATTTATGCTGTATTGAATATGGCTAATGCCAATTCTCCTGGTGGTGGGTATCTTGAAGGGATGGTTGCGCAAGAAGAAAACATGTTTAGACGGACCACTTGCCATTTTCATGTTGCTGATGAGGAAATGGATGCAGAAAAGCGCTATTACACGGCAAATGAAACTGATTTAATCAATGGTGAACAGGGGCTCGTTTACCTTGATATAGCCCACCCTAGAGTTTGTATTAAAGGAAGTGAACAGTTGGGCGTTACCGGTTACCAAGATTTGCATGAAGAGGATTTGTTTT
>CAMBDN010000184.1 GCA_945865355.1 Legionella genomosp. 1 | reverse complement strand
GTATGTTCTTGAAAAAAAATGATCTCCATTCATCTCCAGCTCGTGAGCATAGGTTGTTGGATTATCCTATCAATGCAAGTTTGATTCTAAGGAAAAAACATTCGATAAAAAAAGCATTGCTCGTTAATGAAAATTTTATTCCAAAAAATATTGCTATCTTAGGTGGTTCAACAACGTCGGAAATTAGAAATATTTTAGAATTATTTCTTTTAGATATAGGTATTAAGCCCGCGTTTTATGAATCAGAATATAACAGATACTATGAGGAAGCAGTTTTTGAAAATACCGCACTTAGAGCCTTTAAGCCTGATATTATTTATATTCACACGTCCAATAAGAATATTATATCTTACCCATTAATGAGTGATTCGCTGGAAGATGTTGATCGTATTTTTCAGTATGAAGTGGATAAATATAAAAAAATATGGTCTTCTTTAACTAATTATCACAGCGCCATTATTCAGAACAACTTTGAGTTCCCACAATATAGATTATTGGGTAATCTAGATGGTTATGATAATCGGGGGGCCCTTAATTATATTCATCGGTTGAATACTTTTTTTGCTGATGAAGCGCGCAATAGAGCAAATTTGTATTTGAATGATATTAATTACATTGCAGCAGACCTGGGCTTAGCTCATTGGTTTGATAAGCACCTGTGGTATTCCAGTAAATATGCTTTAAGTTATGAGGCTATTCCGCATTTAGCCAAAAGCCTATCTGCAATTATTGGTGGATTGTTTGGTAAATCAAAAAAATGTCTGATCTTGGATTTGGATAATACCTGTTGGGGTGGAGAGATCGGTGAAAATGGATTAAATGGTATCGCAATTGGTAATGAAACAGCTGTTGGAGAAGCTTATACTGAATTTCAAAGCTATGTTAACTCGCTGAAAGAGCGAGGGATTATTCTTGCTGCATGTTCTAAGAACGAACACAATCATGCAGAAGAGGGTTTTACCCACCCAGATTCGGTGTTAGTGAAGGATGATTTTGCCGCATTTGAGGTAAACTGGGATCCAAAACACATCAATGTCTTGAAAATAAGTGGAGAGCTGAACCTTGGTTTAGATAGCTTGATCTTTATCGATGATAATCCAGCAGAACGGCAAATTGTTAGCGAAAATCTATGGACAGTCAGCGTCCCTGATATTGGATCTGATGTTATTGATTTTATCAATCACGTTGATAAGAACTATTACTTTGAAACGGTGTCCATTTCGAGTGATGATATAAATAGAGCGGATTTTTACAAAAAAAACGTGGAGAGAGCTCATAATGAGCTACATTTTGTTGATTACGGTGATTACCTGCAGTCGCTTTCAATGGTTGCAGATATCCAGCCCTTTAGGCCAGTTTATATTGATCGCATTACCCAGTTAATTAACAAGACGAATCAGTTTAATTTAACAAGCAAACGTTATGCGTTAGCTGATATTGAATGGATTGCTCAGCAAACCGACTATATATCGTTGTATGGCCGGTTGGAAGATCGCTATGGCGACAACGGGTTGGTTTCAGTCATGATTGGAAGGATTCAAGGCCATCAATGCCATATTGAATTAATGTTGATGAGTTGTAGAGTTTTAAAAAGAACGATGGAACATGCAATGTTCGATGCCTTCGTTTCACGATGTCAAGAGCTGGGCATCGACGCAATCATTGGTTACTATTATAAAACGGATAAAAATTCCATGGTTGCTCAATTGTACGAGGAATTTGGGTTTGATAATGTTTCTAAAACAAGCCTAGCTGCTGTATGGTGTTTGCAAATGAGTCGGTATACAAATAAAAACAATTACATAAAGGTAAAAAATGACCAGAGATGAAGCGGTGAAGAGAACACAAAGCATCTTTAGAGACATTTTTGATGACAGTGGTTTAGTGATTTACGATAGCATGACAGCTAATGATATTGGTGATTGGGACTCCTTGAATCACATTAATTTGCTAGGCGCGATTCAACAGGAATTTAAAATAAAATTTGAATTGATGGAGTTGCAACAATTAAGCAATGTGGGAGCAATCATTGATTTAATTTTAAAGAAAGTAATCCATTGAATTCATATCAGTTTACCGATATTTATCTAGGTTTATCCGTATCGTTTGAGGTTGTGATTACTCAGGCTATGTTGGACAATTTTATTGTTTTGAGTGGTGATAATAGCCCTTTACACACAGACAAGGCTTTTGCACGTGAAAAAGGGTTTGTAGGAGTGCCCATTCATGGAATGTTGACTGCAGCGTTCTATTCCCAATTGGTAGGGATTCATTTGCCAGGTAAGAATGGTTACTCTCAAGAATATAAGATTGCCTTTACTGCGTCTGTATATGTGGGAGATACTTTAACGGTCAGCGGTGAGGTCGAATATATTAATGAACCATTTGAACAATTATGGATAAGGGCGAAAATGGTTAACTGTAAGGGGGGGGTGGTCTCTAGAGCAAAAATAAAGGTGGGTTTTTTATAGAGTAAAACAAATGCTGGATTGTTGGTGAACAGTCAATGGATGAATAAATACCATCTGAAGTGGCGATTGGAATACATCTTGAACAAAATCATATTTTTCTCAATGCAGGCTACACTTTTTATTGGCGAGTATTATTTTGAGATGAACGCTCATGCCGAGCTCCGATTTCGTTGATGTGAACCAAGAAATATTGGGTTTTTTCCAGCAGTATTTAAAAAACAATCTCGGTAGTATGGATGCTAAATTAGTTGACTTGGGTTTTGAATCAATCGATTACATCGCGCTTGCAACGTTTCTTTTTGAAGCAACGGGGGAATGGCTTGATATTTCTAAAATTTCTAGTGAAACCAGAATAGCGGACATTTCATCCTATTTGATAGCGCCAGCCGTAGAAAAGCCCCCGCATAAAAAAATGGTGAAATTAGATAATTGGCAAAGGCATGTCTATTCGAATCAGCTCAAGGATGAACATGCTGGTTATGTTAGTTGTATCATTCATTACCTATGCTTAAAAGAACACATTGATTTATCAAGGCTAAAATGTGCAATTGAAGAAACATTGAACAATCATTTTGCGCTCAATAGCAAACTTATCCGAATCGTCGACGACTATTATTTTGAACGTACCCGCACCCAAATAGATTTTACATTTAAAGGGTCTTTTTTATTTCCTAAAAAAGATCATGCCAAGTTAATCATAGGAGTGCACTCAGATAGATTGGTTAATATTTATACACAAAGAAAAAATAAACAATATTACTTAATTATATCTTTTCAACATATTGCATTAGATGGATGGTCATACACGATTATTCAAGAAGAAATTTTTCGACGGTATGCCGGTCTTTATGAGCGAAGGAAGATGAGCGAATCCGAGGAAATTTGCGCATTAAATCGGGTATATGCCGCATCATTAATTGAGCCATCAAATCCACGTGAACTCGCGTCGATATTCGAGCTAATCGATCCTTATCAGTATAATAAGTTGGACCGTCTTTTTAATGGTAAATTACAATTCCATTATAATTGTTTTGTTATTAAAAAGGAAAATATCGATCAATATGCAATGAAAAATAGTATTAATGATTTTTCTTATGATGTGATTTTCTCATTCATGTATTACCAAATGATTTCCGAGTTATTCACAATCGATAGTGTGTTAATTTATATTACCCTATCCAATCGTTACCTACCTATTGCTAGCATCAAAGAGTTGGTGGCTAATCTAGCTACAGGCCTACCTCTATTTATGAATAACAAGAGTACTGGATCAAGGGATTTTGCCACAGAAATAAATGACATCTTAAGAGTCTATTTTAAGCATATGAGCTTTGGAGCAATAACACGCATTTTATTAGAAAAAAATACACTATTAAACACTTTTTTGTCCCCTTTGAAGAGACCTTATTGCTTCAAGCTTACCTATATCAACAATACCAGCAAAATTGTTTATGGTAATGATTCGATCGTTGGTCGTTATGTAAATTTGAGTGAATCAACGACCGATATTTGTCTGGATGAACGTAAGCAAGTATTCATTATTATACACAATATGGGTTCAGATTTTATTATCGAGCTTTATAGTCGGATGGCAAAGGGCTTTCATAACAAAATGGTAAATGATTTTTTTAAGATGCAATTTCAAATTGAGGACTCTTGATGCTGGACAATGAAATGCACGATGATAGTATTAAAAATTTGCTGAATGAACCCATTGCCATCGTTGGGGTGAACTGTCAATTTCCTGGTATTAACGCAGACATCGAAGATGTTGATGCGTTTCATGAGTTGTTGCTTAACAAACGGACCCCCATTAAAGAAGTGCCTCAAAGCCGCTGGAATATTAATAAATATTATGATCCGGATCGAGAGAAGGACGATAAAATAGTAAGTCGTAAGGGTGGTTTTTTAGAGGACCATCAGTTATTCGATGCGGCATTTTTTAAAATATCGCCTATTGAAGCAGAACAAATGGATCCACAGCAACGCCTTTTTTTGGAAGTTTCTATTCGAGCATTAAACCATGCCAATATAACCCTTGATTCATTAAAGAATTCGAATGCTGGCGTTTACTGTGGTATCGCTGTACATGACTATAACCAACTGAATTATAAAGAAAATATAAGAATTAATGCCTATACCTATATCGGTTCTGCTGACAGCGCTGCTGCGGGAAGACTTTCATATTTTCTAAATTTAAAGGCACCGTGTATTACGGTGGATACGGCATGTTCTTCTTCGTTGTCGGCACTCTATCTTGCAACAATGGCTTTAAGAAATCAGCAGTGTAATATGGCAATTGTAGGTGGTGTCCATCTTAATCTTTGTCCTGAAGTTTTTATAGGACTTACCAAGGCGGGCATGTTATCTGCTCTTGGTCAATGCAGCAGCTTTGATGCCAAAGCTGATGGTTATGTTCGTAGTGAAGGTTGCGGTGTCCTTATTGTAAAGCGTTTAAGTGATGCTATCAAAGACAATAACAAGATCCATGCGGTTATCAAAAGCATTGTCATGAATCAAGATGGCGGTGGGATGGGCATGGCGGCGCCGAATATAGACGCGCAAATTTCAATGCATCAGGCCGTGTTAGAGCAAGCTAATTTAGTAGCCGGTGATATTGATTATATTGAAACACACGGAACAGGTACTGTTGTTGGGGACTCCGTGGAATTCAACGC
>CAMBDN010000183.1 GCA_945865355.1 Legionella genomosp. 1 | reverse complement strand
GAGCCAATTGACGCCTCTCACCACCAACAATATATAACTTATCGAGGTATAGCCGCACGTTGGCGGGATGTTCGAGTTGTTGTTGAGCTGAATAAAACAATCGCGCAACCAAACTATTTACTAGCGTTTTTTCATCGACCGCCGAGCTTGACCCTTCAAGATCGAATCCTGACCAATGATACATCCCCATAAAGAGAGCATTGTTTTCCAAGAGACCATAAATCAACAAACAGATGCAGGTTGTTACTCCCCCAGTCTGTAAGATTTCTGTGCGAGTGACAATTGGCAGGAAAACGCACTTATCCATTTCAACATTTTTAGGCATTAGAATTGTTTGCGTATTTGTAAATATAGCTATCCTACTGGAACACTTCTAATAAAAAACGATTAGGGCCGTATACAAGATGATCCTTCCTCAATTGCGAGATCCCCATCATCATTTGCTGGCAGCGTCACGTCCGAAACATGAGGTTGCTGTTTGCTGCTTTGCAGTGCTGGTGCGGCAATCGTAATTGTTGAATTTTCTTTTGTTAAAAGTGCCAAAGCTTGAGCGGGACTACTTAATTTGATCTCTTGGGTTCGTGCTAGCATTATTTCTTCGCGCTCCATCAGTGCTTGCTCTCGCGCCTCTAGCGCTCGCTCTTTTGCTTCCAGGCGTTGTTGCCTCAAGGCAAGCCTTATGACGGTATTTTTATTTGCAGGATTCAGTTCGGGTTTAAGAGAGGTTTCAATTCCGCTTAATTTACCCTGTAAGTCATTAGCGGATTTTTCCGAAAAACTATTTAATATCGCGCGTTTTGCTAGCCCTGTCAGTGAAATGAAGACCATACTAACAATTGTCAACACGATGTTTGGCGGAAAAAATTGCCACACTGCTACTGCTGTTGTTATCAATAGAGCAGCACCGATTTTAATCCAAACGGATTTTTGGGCATGTTGGTGTGAATTTTTTGCGCGCTCATATTCTGCAACAACTTCCCATGGGGCGTTTTCTTTGGGGACGTCTAGTGTTTTTAGCGCTTGGTTACTTCTGAGCAAATTAAATGCCCCCTGAAATACGTCGACACTTGCGCCTAAGACAAAGAGTATAGCGATAGGAACAGACATTGCACCAACAGAATAGTAGGTCAGTGAGTACGCCGCAATGGTGGAGCCAGATGCTAAGGTTTTAAAAAAGAGCTTTTGTAATTTATCAATGGTGGTGGTTGTGCCGTTAGCGAAGGTTTTGTACAAGCTCCAAATTAGCCCTAAGCCATGATAGATAATTCCAATGAGTGGGGTGAAGCGTAACAGGGTGGCAGGTTTTGATAACCAGTTGATAAAATTTGGGAATTTTTGAATAAACCAAGAGCCAGCAGCTTCAACGAGTTCTCTAAAAATATATAATAAGGATCCTACTGCAGCACTTGCGATTGCCCCTAGTGTAAATATCAATGCCCAATTTGTTTTAGGTTTTGTATTTTCAATGAGTTGTAATAAGTAGCCAATATGACGATGTCCATCGTGATGAAGGTGCTTCAATAAAGTGTGTAGATCGTCTGATTTTTCCAGCAATTTTTCATAGGTGCCTTTTGCTGGTGGATGCGGGTGCGGTTGAATGTTTAGGCTGCCAAGAATGGCCTGAGTATATGGATCAACAGTTGTTGTTCTAATATTAATTAACTTATAAAGCGATTTAGTGCTTTTTCCTAATTCAGAACATTTGGCTTGTAAACGTACTTTAACTACACTGAGGTTTTCACCTTGGAGGTAGTGTAGCACAATTTGTTTCAAGCTGTTGGCTTGTTCCACACTAAGAGATGTCATTATATGCCACATTAAGATTGATTTAGGTGCACTATTGTAACAAAAAAACAGATAAAATCATTTGAATTGGGAAAATTGGTTGAAGATGATACGATTTAGCCACGTAGCCTGCTTGTAGCGAAGCGAAATGCGGGATCACATACCTTAAGAAAAACGCCGATATATTATTGCTTACTCTCGTCTTCCATCTTCAACTCTAGCCATATTGCATTTAATACAGCGAAAGTACATGCTAATCCTGTACCTAGAATCCAAGAAAAATACCACATCTAATGGCCCTCCTAATAGGCTGTATCTTTATTGTCATGGATAGTTTGCTCGGTTATCTTTCCACGCATCACGTGGTATGCCCAAGCGGTGTAGGATAATATAATCGGGAAAAAAATGACCGTTGCACAGAGCATGATAAACAAGGTCAATTGGCTGGAAGAGCTATCCCATACCATTAAACTCTGCTCGGGGTGCGTGCTGGAAGGTAAAATAAAGGGAAACATGCTGACGCCAAAGGTTGCAACGATGCCCATGATGCTGATAGAACTACAAACGAAGGCAGGTTTTGCATGTTTTACTAGAATAATGGCTAACAGCGCGGCTGCAATGCCAATAATCGGTGCGAGCGTTGTTAGGGGGAACTGTTGATAATTAGAAAACCAAGCTGAAGTGTGGCGAATAACTGATTTATACAATGGATTTGATGGCCCATCATGACCAATAGCACTGACTAAATCATAGCCCTCCATTGCGGTGTAAAGCCATGCACCACCACATAGAAAAAGGACAATCATTAGTAGAGCGCAAATTCTACTGACCACCATTGAGCGCTGTTGAAGCAAGCCTTCCGTTTTAACATTAAGAAAGAAAGCGCCGTGCATAGCTAACATCACAACAGATATGAGCCCACATAACAACCCAAATGGGTTAACCAAATCAATAAATGAGCCGGTATAAAATGCGCGTAGGTTGGCGTCAAAATGGAAGGGTACACCTTGCAATACGTTGCCAATTGCTACACCAAAAAGGAGTGCAGGGATAAATCCACCCAAAAACAGTGCCCAGTCCCAACCTGCGCGCCATGTTGAATTATTTATCTTCGATCGATATTTAAAGCCGACGGGTCGTAAAATTAAGGCTAGCAAAACCAGCAACATTGCAAAATAAAACCCAGAAAAGACAAGACCATAAAGCATGGGCCAAGCAGCGAAAATCGCACCGCCACCCAAAATAAACCAAACTTGATTTCCTTCCCAGGTCGGTGCGATGCTATTAATGAGTACGCGTCTTTCCATATCAGTTTTAGCAATCCAAGGTAACCACATGGCCACACCCAAATCAAATCCGTCCATCACCGCAAAACCAATCAGTAGAACGCCAAGCAGAACCCACCACATTATGCGTAATGTTTCGTAATCTAATGGCATCAAGATTCTCCTTCGTGCGAGTTGACGACGTATCCTAAGTTGTCAGGGCCAAGACGAATATATTTAACCATTAAATATACTTCAACGATGGCTAAGGTGGAATAAAAAATAACAAAGCCGGCGATTGAAGTGAGGACTTGTGAGGAGCTAACCGACGATGCGCCCATAAATGTGGGCAATATACCTTGAACGGCCCATGGTTGTCGTCCATATTCCGCAACGACCCAGCCAAGCTCTGCCGCAACCCAAGGTAATGGCAGTGCGATGAGGGCTAAGCGCAAATACCATCGTGAAGTATGTAACTTTCTCTTGGCAGATAAATAAAACCCAATGGCAAACAAAAAAATGAAAAAGAAGCCACAAGCGGCCATGATTCGGAATGCGAAAAATAATGGCAGGACCTTTGGTTTTAGATCCATCGCGGCTTGGTTGATTTGCTCTTCACTCGCATCAGTTATCGTGTCTGTGTATTTTTTGAGTAACAAACCGTATCCTAAATATTGCTCATGTGCAGCAAAGTCAGACTTTGCTTGTTCGTCTTGTTGGTTTATTTGAAGTCGCGATAATGCGTCATAAGCCAGCATTCCCTCACGGATTTGTTGTTTTCCCTGCTCAATCAGTTCAACGATGCCTTCAAGGGGTTCACTTAAAGAGCGTGTAGCAATCAAGCCTAACAAATAAGGGACACTAAAATCATAATCAGTCTTCATGGTTTCGCTATTGGGAATGCCAAATACAGTCAAGCTTGCCGGTGCTTTTTCCGTGTGCCACATTGCTTCCATGGCCGCCAATTTCATTTTCTGATTGCTATTTGAAAGATAACCGCTCTCATCACCGAGGACGACGACAGACAACGCCGAAGCCAAGCCAAAAGAAACAGCAACAGCCATGGAGCGTTTTGCAAAGGCTTTATTTCTCCCGCGCAAAAGAAAATATGCGCTGATAGCTAATACAAAGATAGCACCGGTTACATAGCCTGCGCTAATGGTATGTACAAATTTGGCTTGGGCTACTGGGTTAAATAAAATGGCTGCAAAATCAACAGCTTCCATTCGCATTGTATGGTAATCAAACGCGGCTCCGACCGGATTTTGCATCCAACCATTGGCGATTAAGATCCATAGGGCCGAAAAATTGGTTCCCGCAGCAAGCAGCCAAGTGCAACACATGTGTTGAATTTTACTTAATTTACTCCATCCGAAAAAAAATAACCCGACAAAGGTGCCCTCTAAGAAAAAGGCCATGAGGCCTTCAATAGCGAGCGGTACACCAAAAACATCGCCAACATAGTGTGAATAGTATGCCCAATTCGTCCCGAATTGAAACTCCATGGTTAGTCCAGTAGCCACACCCAACACAAAATTGATGCCAAATAACACGCCCCAATACTTGACCATTTGACGCCAGACTTCACGTCCGGTCATGACAAAAACAGTTTCCATAATGGCAAGTAATACACTCAGGCCCAAGGTTAGGGGCACAAAAAGAAAATGATAGAGTGCAGTTAAAGCGAATTGTAGACGGGAGAGATCAACGACATCACTACCAGGAATCATAAGCCACCTCTAGTTTAATTTATGGCGCAGTTGTTAGGTTTCTATTGATCTTTAATTGCGGGTGTTTCATTCAGATGTAACAGGTTACCTACTAGCCACTGCTGAGTGCTTAAAGATGGCTTTTGTACCCCACGGAAACAAACGAACCACAAAACGAAAAGCAATAAAAGCTTCACGAATAATGTGAGCCGGATGTCTTGCGCTAGTGATCGCATTGCTCGCTACCCAGTGTGGCACGTGGCGATATTTTAGCGTAAATTGGCACACCTGTTGCCTCATAAATAAATGTTACCGAAGGACCTATTCGTTGCCTCATAATTCATGTTACCGAACAGAGACGTTATTAACAAAATATCCTCCGCAAATATCCTAGCGGGGTGAAGGGGCCGGCAATGAGGCCCCTTCGATTTTATA
>CAMBDN010000182.1 GCA_945865355.1 Legionella genomosp. 1 | reverse complement strand
TAAATTCAAGCGTCAAGAATGGTGCCTTAACACGAATAAAAAAATGCTCTCGCTTGCAAAAGCAGCCCATGGGAATTTTCAAAAATATTTATCAAGCATCCGATCCGAATTTGACTGGTATAAAAGCGAAGGCTGGCCTGAAAATCATGCCGGATTTAAAAAGGGTGCGTTTCAATTTACGGCCTATTACGCCCCAGCCGCTATTGAGGCTCGCACCAAACGGGGCGGTGGTTTTGTATATCCTATCTATAAGAATCCAGGTGTTGTAAACGTAATCGCCGAAAGCAGGCGATTGAACTTAAAAACCCCTCTTTGCGGTATTGATCCGCTCACCAAAACGGCGCGTGGATTTTGTCTAAAAAATGCCAATGGCACCTACTCTGTAGTACCTGACCGACAGGAAATTGATCATGGTGCTTTGGATCAAAAATATATCATTGGTTATGTTAAAGATCCCAATGATCCGTCATTTTTAATGCTTCAAGGATCGGGTTCATTGCTTCTTGATGGTAAATTATTTCATATCAATTACGATGGCGCCAATGGCAGACCACGTACCATGCTTGGCCGCATCGTCCAATGCGCACAAGATCCAACCTGTGGTGGCAACCTGGATATAATTGAACGCTGCTCTAAAGATCCTAAATGTCGTGATGAAGCAAAATTACGCTGTAACGTGTCTAAAGATATTAGACAAAGTGCTTCATCAGAAACGGGAATTCGCCGATATCTAGGCACGCTTAACCTTAGTAAAGCCGCCGACTTGCGAAATCGTGATCAAAGCCTTGTATTTTTTGCTAAAGAAGATGGCGGGCCGTATGGTTCCGAAGATATTTCCCTAACGCCGCATGCTTCATGCGCAACCGACCACAAAGTTATTCCCGTTGGTATGAATTTTCTCTTTAATTGCAAAAATGCTACCTCATGGTGTGTTGCGCAAGACACAGGCGGCGCTATTATGGGGGCTCATGTTGACTGCTATAAAGGCGAAGGTGTGCAAGCTGGAATTGAAGCCAATGATCTAAATCACTCGGGCTCATTATTTGTGGCACTACCAAAAGCTAATGGATAAGTAAACGCTTAATAACGCTTGTTATGGAACAAATGATCCAATCCTTCTTTATAGGTTGGATACGACAAGTGAATATTGAGTTCCTTTTTCAATTTAGCATTCGATACCCGTTTATTATGCGAATAAAATTCTTTGGCCATGGGTGATAAAGTGGCCATTTCATAGGGGATTTTTTTTAAAGGAGGACGCTGTAGTAATGATGCGGCATAGTCATCAACGACATGACTGGGGGTCGGTTCATTATCCGCAACATTATAAATCGTCATACCGGTCTTGATATTTTTCATGGCCGCATCAATGACCAATACAATATCTTCAACATAAATTCTCGAAAAGAAATGGCCATCTTTCAAAATGGAATCTTTTTTATCGGCCATCAATCGAGTTAAAGCATTTTGTTGTGGCCCATAAATACCAGCTAATCTAAAAATTGTCAGGGGCAGTTGATGTGCCTGTGCGAAAGAAATCCATTCATTCTCGGCAGAAAGCCTTCGTTTACCTTGTTCCCCAAGGTCCTTTGGTTCAGAATCTTCGTCAACCCAATGTCCTTGATGATCGCCATAAACACTCGTCGATGATAAATACCCGACCCATCGAATATTTTTATTGTATTTTTTTAACAAATCACAAAAATTTGCCAGCACCGGATCACCACGATCATGGGTTGGTGGCGTACTTATAAGAAGATGTGACGCTGTTGCCAAAGCATCCCCAATACTTTTTTCTAAAAATGGAACGAGCTCACAATTGAATTCGCTGTTATAACCTACGGTGTCCTTATTTCTTGTGGTAGCCGTAACTTTGACACCCGTTTGTCGCATTTTTTGCGCTAAAAATTGCGCCGTATATCCAAAGCCAAAAATTAGTAAATGGGGCTGCATGTTAATCCTTTTTGTCGTGTGTTTTTTCAAGCAATTTATAATGAAGAAGTGCTGTTTTCCTTGCATCAAGATGATCAATAATAGGCTCAGGATAATCCTTCCCTACGCATAATCCTAGCTGGTCTTGCCGAGCCATCCATGGTTTATGAATCCATCGAACATCAACAGACTTAAGTTCAGGAACCCATTGTTTAATATAATCCCCATCAGGATCAAATTTTTCACCCTGTAATACGGGATTGAAGATACGAAAATAAGGTGCTGCATCAGCGCCACATCCAGCTACCCATTGCCAACTCGCGGAGTTGCTGGCTAAATCCGCGTCAACCAAGGTTTCTAAAAACCAACTGGCCCCAAGACGCCAGTCAATTAATAAATCTTTTGTTAAAAAGGAAGCGACGATCATGCGTACTCGATTATGCATATATCCGGTATGCCACAATTCCCTCATGCCCGCATCTACAATAGGGTATCCGGTTTTTCCTTCTTGCCAGCGCTTTAAAAAAATAGCATCATTTTGCCATGGAAAGGTATCAAAATTAGATTTAAAATTTCTATTGGCAAGCGTCGGAACGTGATATAGCAAATGATACGAAAATTCACGCCACCCTATTTCAGTTAAGAAACGCTCTATCGACTTTAAATCACAATTTTTATCTAATTTTACTGATTCAATAGCGCGCCAAATTTGCCACGGACTGATTTCACCAAAATGCAAATGAGGCGATAATTTTGAGGTTGTATTTCTAGCAGGTACATCACGAGTGCTGCTATAACCTTTAAGATTGAAGTCAATAAAGTCTACTAATTTGATGCCAGCACCCACCTCTCCAGGCTGCCAATACTGACCAAACGGTTCAGCCCAATTCGGCTGGGTGGGTAATAGTTTCCAACTATCCAGTGATTCGCTATTAACATCCAACGACTTGGGTGAGCGGGATATCACCTGCTCTCTAGTGATGCCCATCCGTTTTAAACAAGCACGCCAGTAAGGGGTGAACACTTTAAAAAATTGTCCTGTGGTATTTACTATCTCCCAAGGCTCATGCAGCAAGCTACCATTCGCACTCACAACGGAAACACCACATGCCTGAAAAGAATTTTTTATCAATGTATCTCGCTCGATAACAGCCGGCTCATAACAACGAGTCCAATAGATAGCGTCGATTCGATTGTCACGGACCAATTGCTCTAACATCTCCAATGGCGGGCCTTTACGTAGGCACAAATTCAATCCAATTTTTTTTAACCCATTATCCAAAGACGCTAAACTATGATGAAGCCACCATCGCTGGGCTCCGCCAAGCGGTATAGTGATTTCATCCAAAATGTACACTGGGATAACAAAGTCATGCTGACGACAAGCAGCTGCAAATGCAGAATTATCACAAAGACGTAAATCTTGTCGGAACCATACGATTGCATTAGACATGTTGTTGATTCAGCTTTTTTGATGACTTCAAGATGCACAGATAGCGCCAGCGACGTCTCGAAGGCTGGCGCCAAAATATTATAAGGACATCGGTGGATAGTCAGTATAACCATGAGCTCCGCCACCATACATCGTGGCCCGATCCGCTGCCATTAGAGGTGCGCCAAATTTAAATCGTGCCGGTAGATCTGGATTTGCGATAAATAAATTCCCAAAAGAGATGAGATCTGCCCGACCTGATTTCAGTTCAGCTTCGGCTTTCTCGGCATCATAACCACCATTTGCAATAACGACACTTTGAATATGTGGTCGGAAAGTCCCTAAAACATCTTTGGGCCAATGCGGAAAATCATCCAATGGAAAAAATGCATTCATCATATGCACATAAGCAGGAGACAATTTATTCATTTTTTGAAGCAAATGTAGAAATAGGGCCTCAGGATCTGAATCGATCATGCCGTTAAAAGGAATGACAGGGGATAATTTAATGCCAACATGATCATTCCCCCATACTTCTATCAATGCCGCCATCGTTTCTAAAACAAATCGACAGCGGTTTTCTATTGACCCACCATATTCATCATTCCGTTGATTAGCGCCATCCACCAAAAATTGATTGGGCAGATAACCAAAGGCACCATGAAGTTCAACACCATCGAAACCAGCTTGCTGTGCACGCTCTGCAGCATGTCGATAATCTAAAATTGTCGCACGGACTTCTTCAAGTGTAAGCGCACGCGGGACTTCGTAATCTAACATGCCTTTACTGGTAAAATGTTGCTGTCCTTTAATAGCTATCGCCGAGGGAGCTACCGGTAAACGACCCTTACGAACTTCAGAATGCCCCACTCGTCCTGTATGCCATAACTGTGCAAAAATATGGCCTCCAGCAGCATGCACAGCCGACGTCACACGCTTCCAAGCATCAACCTGATCGTCATTAAAAAGTCCTGGTGTCAATGGACTACCAATTGCATCGATAGAGATATTAATCGCTTCGCTGATAATAAGACCTGCTGACGCTCGTTGAACATAGTAAGAAGAAGCCAACTCCCCAGGGACACCATTTACGTCAGCACGTGAACGAGTCATTGGTGCCATAGCAATACGATTAGGCAGCTGAAGATTGCCAATCTGAGTGACTTCGAATAATTTATTAAACATATTATTTTTCCCTTTTAAAATGAATCACCTATAAGCAAGACGAGTAACTTCTCAATAACACCAAGAAAGAACGTCATCTTGAACGCAATGAAGGCTCTCCGAATCAGGCGCAGTGCCTCGTTTAGGAGATCCCTCTCTGCGTTCGGGACGTGTCCCGCGGTTATTGAGAGGCTAAAAATTCATACCTTTAGCCTACTCCCTCCAAAGATAAGGTAAAACTGTAATAATAATACCGATAAGGACCCGTATATAGGTGTTAGAAACAAAATAAGGATAAATCATAAGGATTAAACCACAAATAAATACGGGTCCATGTTTTTATTTCTTGCCCATAAATAGAAAAACCTAGTCCAATGGAACTGAATATAAATGTCCACAGAATATAGGCTGTACTACCTAAACTGTCTATATTGCTTAAACGACTCATATTCGTTAGATCATCCCTATTTTTCTACCCTACTTCACTACAAAAGCATCTGAATATAAAGTTTAAGACTAAAAGTTCTCTGTACGCGACAAAATTTTAAATAAATTGTAACTCACTGAAAAATAAATATAATCTCGATCGTCGAAAGGAGATTATATGGATTGTATCAGCGAGTTAAGGGATAGTTTAAATGGAAGCTTTGTATGGAACAAGGCAAGAATGACA
>CAMBDN010000181.1 GCA_945865355.1 Legionella genomosp. 1 | reverse complement strand
TTAATTTCAGCTGGGGTAAATCCGGCGTTTGCTAAATCATTGTCAGTAAATCCTGCTGCTTTCAATGATTGGGCACTACATCCAGCATATTGACGAATCGAAGCAGCGCTAACACCGGCGAGCCTCTCTCTGGTTAGTGCATCAATATCACAACCTGCTGCTTTAACATCCGCTAATGTCATACCTGGGGGTAATTCACCCTCTGCTGCTTTCAACTCATCTGGAGTAAAGCCCGCTGCTACCAATTGAGCGGGTGTAAGTCCGGCATTGAGTAAATCCCTTGCACTATAGCCCGCGGCTTTTAGCTGTTCTGTAGTAAAGCCTGCCTTTAGTAAATCAGCCGCACTAAACCCTGCATTGTTTAAATCCTGTGCACTATAACCCGCCGCCTTCAGCTGAGCAGCACTACAGCCACTGATTCGTCGAATTGCCGATGCAGTGACGCCTGCTTCACGTAACTTACTAAGCCCCTGAACACTACAGCCAGCTTTACGTACATCATCAGCAGTCATTCCATCAGGTAACCCACTTGCGCGCGCAATCTCATTGTCAGAAAATCCAGCACCCTTTAATTCTCCATCAGAAAAACCACCATCTTTCATCTCTTGTGCCGTGAATCCTGCTCCACGAGGCTCACAAGCATCAAACCCGCATAATCTTAATCGACCGGCGGTAAACCCCAGATCTTTCAACTGCCTCGCATTAAATCCTGCGGCTTTCAGTTCTTTACACGAGCAGATAGGTTGTAAATCTCTAAGTTTATAGCCATCGTATTTTAATTGCACACAGGTGCAAGCTCCTTTTAAATCTTTTAACACCGCTCCCTGACTAACGACGCTATCAACACTTGTTTTACTACAATTAGCATCCTTTAGAGTTTGCAACCATAGACTTTGTTGAGGACCGCGACTATCCTCTCGAGCGAGAGCCTCAAAACCTACCCCACCTTCCCCATTCTGTGGGCCTACCGACTCAACTCCATCGCCAAATGCCTGTGTACGAATGATGGTTGGAATTGCCCTACCTCCTATCTTTTCAGCTTGCACCGCTTGGCTAACGTTTTGTGATTGCTGCAGTGCGGCATATTGTGCCGTTGGATTTATCGAACCTGGGACAGATTGAATCCCTTTCGGTGCGACCGATAAACGTACATTTGCATTGTTGGACGAACCCATTGTAGAGCTAAATTTAATGATGCCAACTATCACGGCAATCACTAACAGGATTATTGTGAATACAATAATCACCCGTGAACGGGTGTTGGAAAAAAGCGCCTTCAAATTTTCTTTTTTTCCAGCCATTTCGTTATAACCCTTCTACCTTGAGCTGCATGACTTTACCATGCCAGGAAACCAGTAAAACTGGCGATTTTTGCATTTCATAAGCGTGTGTACCATCAGCACTTGTCATACTACCGATCCAACCTGGAGACAAAATAGTAAGACTTGTACGAATAAACATCCTTTCATTTAATATCCAAGCTCGTGCATCACCACCACTTACAACCAATCTCGTACTTCCATCTGGAGGTACTCCTTCTAAAACGTGTAGTAAAATATCATTGGCTGCGGGTGGTATCCCCTCTTCCATTGGCATACTTTTAGCATGAGGCCCATAACCCTGCACACGTAAATCGACTCTATAATCGACCGCTTTCTGTCCAGGAATTAATGTCAGCATCACCGGTGTATTTAAACCCCGTAATCTAACGGCAAGATTACCATACGTATACAATTTGCTTGCTTGTATCATTATGGTGTTACTTGTTTTATCCCACTGTATATTAAACGCTGATGGATCGCCCAAGTCATAGGCACTTATTGGCCAAGGAGCACCTGTGGAATCAAGGAATACCAATGAAGACACAAAACCCTGTGATAATCGAATAACTGGAGGTGTTGAACCAGGAGACAAATTCACAAATTGTGAAGTAGCCGTTGGCTTAGGTGGAGTTCCCACTGGTGACTGTTGTGCAAATTCTGTTGTGTGGTACTGCTGCTTGATCCGAACAATTTCTTCTGGATTTAGTGGAAACAATTGCTCTGTCACCCCTTCGAAAGCCAATTCTTCAACAACTTGTTTATCAGAGCCAGAAACATGTTGACCATCACCAACTGGAACGGGTGGTTTTGGAGGTGTTGCAGCTACTTTAGGCTGTTGTTGCGTTGATGGTTGCGGGGTTGCTGTATTATTTGCTTGCTGATTGTCATTGGTCGCCCCTGCTGGTCCCATGCGCTGCTGTAGTAGTCGCAGTTGCTCTAGAGCTTGTTGTGCCGAATTAGATTGTGTTGCGTTTGCTGGGGCCGAATTATTTTGCGTCGGCGCAGGATCACTATAGGTCATTGTTCCGCCTGAAATACCTACCGCCAAAAGTAAATACGATGAAAGCTTCAAATTTATATTCCTCATCAGCTAACTCCGCCACTTGCTGGTCCAACTACAAATTGGGATATTCCTATCCCTCGAGGGGAGTTGAGTGTTGAAACCCGAGTGATTAGCATTGTTACCACATTGTTTTGTTGTGAAAATTCGCTAGCACTTTGATAAGTTACCAGTATCGGCATTTGTACACGCCATGCAAAACGTCCATTGAGCAAACCTTTTTGTAAAATGATAGGCGCTCTCGTTGCTACTGCAGAAACAATCAATTTTTTTGCTTTTACAGCATCCAAGTTGTTTGACTGTTGTAAGGCTGTAAGGAATTGATCCCATCCCTCAGCTGTAAAGAACCCTGAGGATGCTTGTAACTCGGTTCTATAGTTAACGAAATTATAGGTAAATGCAGCAATTGCGGCTTGGTTTGCCCACTGTAAAACAGCGGAGTCAGATTGGTTTGGCTCATCCAATGGAAATAAAGGTGTAATTCGACCATTAATGCTTGTTGCAAAATATTTTGGTGCAGGTGGGTGCGTGATGATATAAACCAACATTGAAGCTAATACAAAATTTGCAGCCATTGATACCAACAATACGAGAATCATTTTGCGTTGGCCGTCGCGATAAAAATTGTTTCGTAGTGCAACAGCAGTCAAAGCATCTTCAGCCATAATATCCTCTATTATTGGGGTATGACTCTTGCGTCATTTTCATTTTCTAGGTCACTTGCAAGCAAAGCAACCGACGTATTATTTGGTACATCCATCGGTGTAAGCATGATCGGGGGCGTTGCCCCGTTTGTAGCATAATAATCACGCTCAGACTGACTAAAATATACAAAATGTATTGCGAAACCAAGGGCTAGGTTAATGATGATTGATACGATAAGCGCACTCCCTGCCCTACGATATGTATTAACATAAAATCGCTTAGATTGCTTTAGCAACCGCCAGGTCTCTCGACTCATACCTTCTCCATCATCTCACGCGACCGCATTGCGGAACGTAATTTCTATCCTTGAATTTGGTGACTTATCACCATTTTGTGCATAACTGAATATAGGTTTATCACTACCTAGGCCTTGTGTAAAGATAAACCGACTATCAACCCCTTGTGACCACAAATAATCACCTACAGAACGTGCTCTAGCTAAGGTAAGTGCTCGTTCACGATTTGCTGACACACATTTATTACTAAACGCTGTAACATTAATGGCAATCTTGCGAAATTGTTTTAAGTAACAGGCAACCGCATTAAGTAAAGCGTAAGAACGCCATTTCAATTGTGGCGACTCTTCTGGGAATAAATTAGTAGAAGGAATGCTTATCAGATAATCCTGGCCGATTGAGATGACTCGCACACCTTCACGGTTAAAGCGCGCTTGCATAGACTCAATAGAAGGGTCCTTAGCACCATTTACTTTATAAGGTAACGTTGGTGGGTCAACAGGTATTTTTTGCTTACGGCAACCAGTGACCGCTACTAGAGCTATCAATACTGCAAGCCATGTTACCTTGCAAAAAGAGCCAAAATCCAATCGTCTCAATGCAAATCCCCATTGTGAGTACGGCATATATATAGTTGAAATAAAAACATACTAATCATTACGTTACAAGCTATATATGAAAATTTTGTCTAAAATCAACGTGTGCAATGTTGAATTTATTCCCATGTGCGCAATAAAAAGATCTCTTTGAGTATTTTTTTGTTTGGTGCGGGATTTACGACACACCGTGTTTAGTTCCGTTTAACACGATTACCTTCGGTTGTTAAATGGTGACATGGATTTTATGTCTCCGCATTAAGCTTTGCTTTCTCTCGTTCAGCACTGAGTGTTGTTGAAAGGTCTGTAATTATTTCTGAGAGCTCTTCCAGACTCACTTGATCACGCTCATAGGGAGGGTATAGTGTTGCCATTTGAAAATCTTTAATTAATTCATTAGCGACATTTCCTGCTAATTTATCTTTTTCGCCACTCAAACGCTCAATATTCATCATAGAGTTGCGTGTCTCATTAATGTCTAATAAGGGTTCTGCGAAGCGAATAACGTCCTTAACAAGTAATTTAGGGGACCCTTCTGGATAATGTAATTTAGCAAAAATAGTCAACGTACCAACATCTACCTCTTCAACCAACGCTTCTACCGCGGTTGGTTCATTATGGTTATGAAACGCTAATAAGGCGGCAACACCACGTTCGATTGGTTCACTAATGTTAGACTCACGCAATACTTGGCTAATTAAGCTAATTTCTTCATTGGGTACTTCTTTAGTGATACTAAGATTACTGCTTTCAAGGACCTGCTTAAACCCTAACAATTGTTTTTGTAATTTTACTAAATATTCATCAGCCGGTGGCTCAACTTTTAAAAATTGATTTAACTTCAACTTTTTTACTGGTTTTGGGTTGGCATAAAACATGCGCGCACGCACAATTTGTGAACGGAAAAAAATATGAGCCTCGCCCTCTGTTTGCTCCTTCAAATCAAGCAAATCGATACGAGCACGGCGCTCAAATGATGAGCTTTTAGTGTCCATATATGTATTGGCTACGCTACTTTCTTTGGTTTGAAATGAGTCTACCTTTGTAACATAGGCCTCACCCGCCGTCTTGGTGAAAAAATCCCATGTTTCTGTTGGATCCTCTAGTTTCATACATATTTTGATGTTGGTGTTTGCTCCAATTGACGCCGCCTCTTCTTTTGATGCTTTTTGGAAAGCTGGTAAATCTTGTCCCGCAAAAATAACTGAAAACCCGAGTGAACGAGCCTGCGCTGGCACCACCGCAAATCCTTGTACCGCATAATAACCATACTCATCTAGAATACACATATATGG
>CAMBDN010000180.1 GCA_945865355.1 Legionella genomosp. 1 | reverse complement strand
TAAACAATCAATCCTTGGCAACGTTGTTCAGCGATGACTAGTGCTTCATTGAATCCATCGAGTACGGTCTGACCGATGGTATTCGATTTGCTTTTAAAATTTATTACCGCCACATCATCTTGTAACGCCCACAAACATACCCCTTCATTCTCAAATAAGGTTGTTGCTTTACTGAAAGATTCGCCTAATAATTGATCGGGGAAAAACTGTCGTTGATAAACAGGTAATCGACTACGTGATTTATAATTGCTGCTAATTGGTGAATAAGCGCCCTCTTGACGATAGAATTCCCCAACCTTAGCAAGCCAATCGGGTAATTTAGCTCGGCTCATCGACGAACCATTTGCAATAGCATCCTCGATAATCGTTACCATCTCAGTAATACCTGCTGCTTGCCATGTTTCAAATGGGCCCTGCTGCCAACCGAATCCCCAGCGAATAGCTAGATCCACATCACGAACGCTATGAGCAATATCAGCTAAATGATAGGAGCTGTAATGAAACAAATCGCGGAAACAAGCAACTAAAAATTGTGCTTGGGGATTTTTTGATGCGATCAAATGCTGCATGCGTGAACGAGGATCAGGCATCTTCATGATAACTTTAAGCGCTTCGTTAACATCCCCTTCCGCTATGCGATAAATTCCTTGTTTAATATCATAGACCTCTATTGCCTTCCCATTTTTACGATATATTCCTTGGCCAGATTTTTGTCCCAAACTCCCTTGTTTAATTAAACCAATTAACCAATTTGGCAGTTTATATGACTGATGCCAAGGATCTTCTGTCAGTTGCTTTTGCATGGTATCAACGACATGTTGCATGGTATCTAAGCCAACCACATCCATTGTACGAAAGGTTGCCGATTTGGGACGACCCAATAGAACCCCCGTTAAAGCATCGACTTCATCCAAACCCAAGCCCATGGCATCCGCATGGTGCAATGTTGCCAGCAATGAAAATACCCCAATACGATTAGCAATAAAATTAGGAGTATCATTCGCGCGAACGACGCCTTTACCTAAACGACTGGTTAACCAACTTTCTAAATAATCTAATAATTCAGGTGAGGTGGTACGCGCTGGAATCAATTCGGCTAAATGCATATATCGTGGCGGATTAAAGAAATGAACCCCACAAAACTGACCACGATGCGCTTCGGGTAACACACTAACCAATGTATCAATGCTTAAACCTGAGGTATTGCTCACCAAGATGGATTGTTTAGCTAAAAAAGGAGAAATGCGTTTATACAATTCTTCCTTCCAATCCAAACGTTCAGCAATGGCTTCAATAATCAACTCACAACCGGCAAGCTCCGCCAAATGATCCTCATAATTGCGAGCCTTTAATAAGTTTGCCGTTTGAGGGGTAGCCAGAGGCGTCGGTTTTAATTGGGTCAAATGACCAATAGCCTTATCAACAATGGCGTTATGTCCACCCTCTTTTGCTGCCAAATCAAACAACAGTGTTTCAATACCTGCATTAACGCAATGAGCGGCAATCTGCGCGCCCATAACGCCCGCACCAAGCACCGCAATTTTTTTAATATAAAATGGTTCCTGCATAATCACGTCCTTTTTTAAGAAATATTAAATTTGATGCCTTGCGCCAATGGTAATTCATCTCCCCAATTGATGGTATTTGTTTGGCGGCGCATGTAACCCTTCCAAGCATCAGAGCCTGACTCTCGCCCACCGCCCGTTTCTTTTTCTCCACCAAACGCACCACCTATCTCCGCTCCTGAGGTACCAATATTGATATTGGCAATTCCGCAATCACTGCCTTGAGCACTGAGAAATTGTTCGGCATGTTTTAGATCTTTTGTAAATAACGCAGACGACAATCCCTGTGGGACTTGGTTTTGTAATGCAATCGATTCTGTAATCGTTTGGTATGGAATAACATATAGGATAGGTGCGAAAGTTTCTTCTTGGACTATGTCACAGTGATTTGCTAAACCACTCACCAATGTTGGTTGTACAAAACTCCCAACTTGATTGAGTGCAGCACCACCATAGACAATCTTTCCCCCAGCACTTTTTATGCGTTCGATAGCATTTTTGAATTGCTCAACGGCTTGTTTGTCAATAAGAGGACCCATCAAATTTTTTTGATCCATCGGATCGCCGATCGTTATTTGCTGATAAGCATGATGCAAACGCTTCGTCACCTCGTCAGCAATTGTTTCATGAACGAATAAACGCCTAGTAGTGGTGCAACGCTGTCCTGCTGTACCAACGGCGCCAAATACAATAGCAGGAATCGCTAGATGTAAATCAGCAGATTTATCCAAAATAATGGCATTATTACCACCCAACTCCAGTATTGTTCTGCCTAGACGAGAGGCCACTTTTGACGCGACCTGTTTCCCTACTACAGTCGATCCGGTAAATGAGATTAACGGTATACGCGGATCATTAACCAAAGTGTCGGCAATATCATGTGATTCAGGAATTATTAAAGAAAAAATATCAGGACAGTTGTTTCGTTGTAAGACCTGTTGGCAAACCTGATGGACTGCAACGGCACAAAGCGGCGTTTTTGCCGAAGGCTTCCAAAGCGTCACATTACCACAAATTGCAGCAATAAAAGCATTCCAAGCCCACACAGCAACTGGGAAATTAAAAGCAGAAATAACACCCACTATCCCATAGGGATGCCATTGCTCATACATTCGATGCTTGGGACGCTCCGAATGCATGGTTTTACCATAGAGCATCCGTGACTGACCTACTGCAAAATCAGCAATATCAATCATTTCTTGTACTTCGCCATCACCCTCTTGCTTTGACTTTCCCATCTCTAAAGAGACCAGGCTTCCCAAATCATCTTTATGCAAGCGCAATGCCTGTCCAATCTGGCGAATAATATCTCCTCTAGCTGGCGCAGGTATTTCTCGCCATGACAAAAAGGCTTGAGCTGCAAGCTCAACAATGTGTTGGTAATCCTGCATTGAACAGGCTGATATCTCTGCAATTTTTTCCCCTGTAGCTGGGTTACAGGAAGATAAACGACGTTCGGAAAGCTTACTTTTCCAGGTATGGCCACTGAATGCACCAGAGTTTGTCATCTGTATATTCAAGCGTTTTAAAATGGTCATAATAGTCTCCTGGCGTTGATATCACTAAACAAAATGCTTACCAAAACGATTAGCCAATAAATCCTCTAAGCGGAAATTCTCCTGCAATACCAACCCACAATATTTCTTTTTCTGAGTTAATACCAAATCTACAACAGCGCAAAGACCAGCAGCGGTACTCACCTGAATAGCAGACCACTCCATATTACAAATCACTTTAGGGTAGATTTTTTTAACATAACTTTTCTCAGTAAGAACCCCGTCTTTAATTCCTTCAACAGCAACATAAATCAAAACTATGTCTTGATAGGTCTTCGGAACAGCTTTCTCCAAAATGCTCTTGAGCGTTGCCCTATTTTCATTTAATTTAAGATCATTCATTAAAAAGCGCATTTTTTCACAATGACCCGGATAACGAATTGTTTTGTAATTCAAACTTTGTATTTTCCCACTATAAATCTCGCCAAGGCTTCCCAATCCCCCTGAGGTGTTGAATGCCTCATATTCACAACCATCAATTTGAATAGACTCCAAACCCTCCAAGGGTGTTAAAACCACCTCCATGCCACCCTCGATCGCATGGCAAGGATTCCCATATTCATTAATGACACCGTCTGTAGACCAGGTTAATGAATAATGTAGGGCATTACTGGCTCTCTGCGGCAAAGCACCGACACGCAGTTTGGCATGATGGCAATGATCAAACTCTTGCATCAAACTATTCGCAACGATACTAATGAAACCAGGCGCCAAACCACATTGAGGGACAAAAGAAGTTTGTGCATCTGCTGCAATCGCCTTAACCACGTCGGTAATCGAGGTATCCTCAGTTAGATCAAAATAGTTGGCTTTTGCTGCTTTTGCTGCTTGCGCAACATAAGAGTTTAAAAAATAGGGTAGGCTTGAAATAACCGCGACAATATGATGCTCCTGCATGTATGCTAACGTCGCCCCATTGTCTTTTACATCCAATACCACCGTCTTTATTTCCGGCTTTTCATGTAACAGGCGAGAGACATCCGTACCATCAAACACCATATCAGCCAAATGCACCTGGTAATCGTTACTATCCGCTAAAAGACAAGCAATTAAACTGCCGATTTTTCCAGCGCCGGTAATCAGAACATTGTGCATAAAATCAGCCTCCATTCTAGAGCGTTCAACATCGTACACCAAAAAAACTGTGGTTGAATACTGGTAATTTTGCACCACAATTTAAAATTATGAAATCGTCATATGATAATTCAGACTATCCAAGTAAAGCCCTCGTTTACTTGGAAGCATTGCCGTAGTCATTACAAAACTTGACCTTTAATGGCATGTCCTCTATTGTCAGCCACATTTAGCGATCCAATATTAGCCATGAACGATAACAGAGCCATATATAAGCCAAGCCGCTTAGCGATCCTATCTGTACGCTATGGTTATTTATTACGTGCCCTTTTAGCAGGACTTCTTCTTCCGCTCGGTTTTGCCCCGTTTCATTTACCGGGATTAACTATCTTAGGTCTTGCTCTTTTATTCGCACAGTTAAGACATCAACCACTCTCGCAATCTTTTGTAACTGGGTTTACCTTTGGCTTGGGTTTTCTAGGAATGGGTGTGTCTTGGGTTTACATCAGTATCCATAACTATGGCCATCTAAATACCTTCATTTCAGTGTTCATTACGTCTCTTTTTGTGATTTACTTAGCCTTGTTTACAGGATTAGTCGGCATTCTATTTAGTCGGCTTGCTGAAAAGCGATCATTGTTGTTTTCTTGTTTTCTTTTCAGCGCTATTTGGTGCTTATGCGAATACTTACGATCAACGTTTCTGAGTGGCTTCCCTTGGTTGCTAATTGGTTTTGGCCAAATCGACACGCCGCTTAAACATTTATTGCCCATCTTTGGTGTATTCGGTGCTAGTTTTATGACGTCGCTTGCGGCGAGTTTTCTTGTTGCTGCAACACAAGCAACAACTCAAATCAAACGGTACCTCTACCTGCTTTCATTTGTCGGATTGCTCCTCGCTCCTTCTATATTAAAAGATGTGCAATGGACTAAGATGAGCAACAAATCAATCTCTGTTGGTATCATTCAAGCCAATTTATCGATGCGCGATAAATGGGATGCATCGTTATTCTGGAAATTATTAGAGCATTATGAGC
>CAMBDN010000179.1 GCA_945865355.1 Legionella genomosp. 1 | reverse complement strand
CCCCCCCCCCATTACCCAACAATGCCATCGACCTGGTAAAAAATTATCTACTGAGCTTGCAAAACAATATTTGTTTGCAGTTACAAGCGTTAGATGGAACCCATCCATTCATTGAAGATGCATGGACACGCCCACAAGGAGGCGGTGGCATCACTAGAATCATGAGTAATAGCACTTTATTTGCCAAGGCTGGTGTTAATTTTTCGTATGTGACAGGTGAGCAGCTTCCACCATCCGCTAGTGCCTCACGCCCAGAACTTGCGGGATGCAAATTTAGTGCTCTAGGGGTATCGCTAGTCATTCATCCCGAAAACCCCTATGTCCCAACCACTCACGCAAATGTACGATTTTTTATGGCAGAAAAGGAGACGGCGGATCCTATATGGTGGTTTGGAGGTGGTTTTGATCTAACCCCTTATTATGGATTTAACGAAGACTGCATCCATTGGCATCAAACGGCATTGAATGCCTGTCAACCCTTCGGAGAAGAAATCTACCCGCGCTTCAAGTCTTGGTGCGACGAGTACTTTTATCTCAAACATCGTCAAGAAGCACGCGGCATTGGCGGTCTTTTCTTCGACGATTACAATCAGCATGGCTTTAGCCATAGCTTTGGCTTGATGCAAAGTATCGGTGATCATTTTATTAAAGGCTACGCCCCAATCGTTCAACGCCGTAAAACATTACCCTTTGGCGCCAGAGAAAAAGCCTTTCAATTATACCGACGAGGCCGTTATGTTGAGTTTAATTTAGTTTATGACCGCGGCACGCTATTTGGTTTACAGTCTGGTGGCCGCACTGAGTCCATCTTGATGTCATTGCCACCGGAAGTTCATTGGCAATACAACTGGCACCCAGAAGAAAACAGTGCCGAAGCAGCTCTTTATAACGAGTATCTACCTGCACAAGATTGGCTGAAGATCGAGGATAATTGTTTATGACGCCTTTGGAAACAACTTCCAAAACACAAAAGCGACGCAAACATTTAAGATAGCCATGATAAGAAACACATGGGTAATCTCAACATTAAAATGCAGTAATAACATCACCAAACACGTACCTACCACCATAAATAACGCATTCATTATATTATTTGCAGCGATGGTACGTGCCCTTACGTTACTATCACATGCTACTTGCAAATACGTATATAAAGGCACTGCAAATATTCCACCACTAACAGCAAGCAAAAACAAATCGATGGCAATACGCCAATGATTTATCTTGCTAAAAAATATAACCAATGATTGCAAAGAAGCGCCCTCAACCACCATCGGAGAGGCCCACGACAAATCGACAGTAAACAGCGACAGCAACAACATTGCATGGGGAACATACTGCAGAGTAATCCGACCGGCCAATAAAAAATTAATTATCATCGAGCCCAAGGCAATACCTATGGAAAACAAACCAAGAAATACGGCAAAAACTGTCGAATCTGCAGATAATACATAATTGGTATAATCGGGTAATTTAGTTAGCATCACCGCACCAATTAACCAAAACCATGAAATACCTAATATCGCTAGCATGATTCCTTTATCAATCACCACATTCTTCATCAACTGACACGTTGCCCGCCATACGTTCCAGTCAACAAACACTTCTGCCGCAACGGACTTGGCAGGTAAGATAAATAAACTGGCGGCAAGTCCGGCAAGAGCAACGATTCCCGTCAGTATAATAGCGATGATTGAACCAGTTTTTACGCCCCCCATACTCAACGTTCCAAAGATAGTACCTAACAGTATGGCAAGAAACGTGCTCGCCTCAATCAATGCAGTCGCCCCTAGCAGTTGTTGCTGCGGCAAATGTTGAGGCAGGATTGCATATTTGATTGGGCCAAAAAATGTTGAGTGAATCCCCATTCCCGTCAAAGTGATCATCAACAACCACGGATTACCAAAATAAAAGCCCAAGCCACCAATGGATACCAGTAGTACTTCAAATAATTTAATGATCCGTGTTAAATCAGCTTTATCAAATTTATCAGCCAATTGTCCTGCAGTTGCTGAAAAAAGGAAAAAAGGGGTAATAAATAACGCACTAGCAATGGCTTGATACTGTTCCGATTGCGTTTGCGATGAGGTCAAGTGATAACTAATTAATGTCAACATGGCGAGCTTAAACGCATTATCGTTGAATGCCCCAAAAAATTGGGTCAGAAAAAGTGGGAAAAAAGCTCTTTCTTTTAAAAGACCGATAGTGCTTATAGCCATTTACTGCTCCAGAACAGAACCCTACCCTTTGAAAGGGGAGGTTAGGCGGGGTTTATTAAATGTATTTATAAAAAATGCACCTTATTTAGCCACGGTGCTCTTCGCACGCTTGCTTAAAGAAGCAATAATTTTTTCCAAGCTATGATGATGGGGAGGTAACTCCTCGATAATTGCCTTCGTACGTTGCTCGCAATAATCTTTAACTTCCTTATCAGGCATAATGTAAAATGTATTATCTTTAACTTTACGGAGAATAAAATCTGCAACATCTTCTGCTGGGCGACTCCGCTCTATTAAATCACTGACCATAGAATGCAACTTATCTTGCACGTCAGGCGCTGAATTAACGAGTAATTGAGTATTAGCAAATGAAGGACAAACGACGGATATGTCTACTGGTTTCTGTAATCGTTGCAAATCAAAGTACAACGACTCTGACAAAGCAACAATGGCATGCTTTGACATAGCGTAAGCTGCCATTTGTGACCCACTGCACAAGCCATAAAAACTAGCCATGTTCACGATTTGTGAACGGTGGCTTTGTTTAAACAAAAGCGGTAAGAAAATTTGCACCCCATTCAGCACACCATGCAAATTAACATCCAGAACGTTTCGAACATGCTGATTGCTCAGTTCCCAAAGCGGTGCGAGCTGACCACTTACTCCAGCGTTGTTAATCAGCAGATCGACTCGGTTAAAGTGTTCAAATGTCTGCTCAGCTAAATGCAAAACATCATCCCACCGTGCCACATCGCAAACCACACTTAAAATTTCTGCTTTCGACACCGCTTGCAAGCACTTTACCTGTTCAGATAACACAGACTCTGCAATATCCGCCATCACAACATTCATGCCGTCTAATAAACATGCTTTTGTCAAAGCCAAACCAATGCCGCTTGCTGCACCAGTTATTACTGCCACTTTTCTATTTATCGTCATGGGTCACAGGAAATATATCTCAAAGGAGATTAAATTTTATTACTCAGCATGTTCAACATGTTCAGCCACGACCAGCACATCTTGGGCCTTCAAGCCTTTGGGACCTGTATCCAATACAAAGCTGACCGCATCATTTTCACGTAAGGTTTTAAAACCTTCGCCGTGGATATCTTTGTAATGCACAAAAATATCATCGCCTTGTTGATTGATAATGAAACCAAATCCTTTTTTTTCATTAAACCACTTAACATGGCCTGTTTCTCTTCCTGACATTTGACTATCCCCTATTCGCTTCAACATTTCTCAACTGATGATTAACATCGCCAAACAACTGAAAAAAATACATCGCTTACAATTCCACTTGCGCTACAATGTATAAGTCAACAATTCTAGCATAACAGCTTTTTGTTGATTGTTAACGATTTTTTTAATCTGCAGTAGGAAATTTTCCCCATGGATAATTCAAAAGCCGCCTTTATTCGCTTAGCATTAGATTGTAACGTTTTAAAGTTTGGTCAATTCACCCTCAAATCAGGCCGTATAAGCCCCTATTTTTTTAACGCAGGGCTATTTTATCAAGGTCAATCGATACGACAACTCGGCCAATTTTATGCCCATGTTTTAGCCGAGAAATCCATTGATTTTCAGCATTTATTTGGTCCGGCATACAAAGGAATTCCTTTGGCGACATCAACCGCTGTTGCACTGGCAGAAATGGGCAGAGAGACTACGATTACCTTTAATCGCAAAGAATTAAAAACGCATGGAGAAGGTGGCCAATTAATAGGAGCGCCATTATGTGGTAATACCGTCATCATCGATGATGTCATTACAGCAGGAACTGCATTCCGCGAAGCACAACAGTTGATCCAAGAAAACGGCGGCAAATTAACCGCTGTCGTTATTGCCTTAGACCGTTGTGAACGTGGGGTAAGCAACCGCTCAACGCTGGCAGATATTCAAGCCGAGGGCATCCAAGTCTATTCAATTATTACTCTTTTTGACTTGATAGATTACTTAAGCCTCAACGGAGAGCATGAACACGTGAAGCAGTTGCAAGCATACCAAGAGCAGTATGGTTGTTGATCGGCAGTTTGCAACCCTAGATTGTTGGCACGAATGTATCCCTCAGGTTGGCTAAAAGATACTAGGGATTGTTAAATGCTTTTATAATAAAATTCTTTTGAAATTTACTCAGAGTATCCGGCTATATCAATGGTTTTCATTGTCAAATTGGTGGTCTTACCTTCTCTAAGCACCGTCAAGGTAATTTTTTCACCTATTTTTATTTCAGTTAACAGGTTATACATTGCATCATAATTATTGATAGGATGGCCATTTAATGACACGATAATATCGCCGAGAATAATTCGACCCGAACGATCCCGTTGCGTCCCACGCAACCCTGCAGCTGCCGCGGGTGTGTTTGGTAATACTTGCGCTATCAATAAACCTTTTTTTACACCCAGGTGCGCAGCAAGAGCTGTTTCAGCACGTTGAATGCCTATTCCTGCAAGTATAACCCTGCCGTTCTTAATAATTTGCTGGACAATGCGTGCAATATCATCACCTGGAACCGCAAATCCAACGCCCGCAGACGAACCCGTTCGGGAGTATATGAGCGTATTTAAGCCAATTAAACGCCCAGAGCTATCTAAAAGTGGCCCACCCGAATTACCAGGATTAATAGAGGCATCGGTTTGAATCATATCACGAATTTTAATACCCGCAACCCCAGGCACTTCACGACCAAGAGCCGAAATCACGCCAACCGTCAAACTATGATCAAAACCAAACGGATTACCAATTGCAATCGCTTTCTGACCAACCATCAACTCACTGGTATGCGCAATTTCAAATGGCTTGAACGTCTTTAATAATTCCAAGGCTTTTGGTGACGTTATGGCAAGAACCGCGATATCTTTCCGCGGTTCAGTACCAATGACTTTGGCAGGAAACTTGGTATGTCCGATGGTTATCGCAAAATGATCCGCTCCATGAATAACATGAAAATTGGTAACCACATGCCCCTTTTCATCCCAAATAATCCCTGAGCCAGAACCTGCAGGGATCTGACGTCTAGAGGAGTGATGAACTACCGT
>CAMBDN010000178.1 GCA_945865355.1 Legionella genomosp. 1 | reverse complement strand
GTTTACCAGTGCTTGATGCTAAGGGCGTTATGGGGCAAATCATTGATGTCGGTTTGATGACAAGTACTGTTTTATTAATTTCTGACTCAAAATCCGCCGTTCCTGTTAGGAATAATCGCACAGGAGAGCGAGCAATTCTAGTTGGAACTAACAGTATGAGTCACTTATCACTCATCAATTTACCTAAGACGTCATCAATTATTAAAGGGGATCTCCTAGTGACCTCAGGACTTGGTCGCCGTTATCCCGAAGGTTACCCTGTTGGTCGTGTTGAAGAAGTTAAAAATTGCCCTGGTGATGAATTTATTAAAGTAACGGTAAGTCCCGTGGCATTATTGAATCGTAATCGGTTGGTATTGGTTATCTGGCCTGAAGAAGAGCACGAGGCGTTGACAGAACAAATCAATGAGCGATTAAGTGTAATGGATGTGAACACATGATGGAGAATGAACTATGTTGACACTAAATCTCCGTTTGTTTTTTGCACTATTTATTGCTTTTGTATTAACCATTGTACCATTGCCAGAAATCATGACTGGTTTACGACCTGCGTGGGTGCTTATGCTGGTGCTTTACATTCAGTTTTTTCTGCCAGATTACTTTAATATTACAGTGTTGTTTTTTCTTGGCTTGTGTTTGGATGTATTACTTTCCACAGTCATTGGAGAGCATGCATTTGCTCTTGTATTAACCACATGGTTTGCTTCTGGCAAGGCTCGCCGTTTTAATTTTTTCTCAATTATTCAGCAAATGGCATTGATAGCTTTATTTTGTTTGGTCTATCAATTGAACATTTATCTGATTGAGGCTTTTGTAGGTTATAACCCTGATTTATTGATGGTTGTTGGTCCGACGCTTTTTAGTACGCTGCTTTGGCCGTGGGTGGGGCGTGCATTGGTACAGGGTACTTTCGTTGCGCATGGTTATTTGTAGCATTCAGTTTGAGTTGGGCCTTTTTACACGTGCTCTATAAGCCCTACGTAATGCGTTTTTTTTCAGGTAGGTGGGCATTTTATCATTGATTTTGGAGTTTTGATTTAATGAAACATATGAACAATCATAAAATGATCAAATTAATTTTATTTTTGAGCATAGTGGTTACAAGTATCCTTCTTACTGGTTGTATCGATTTTGCTGCGAATGACGGCAGAAATAAGCATGTAAACTTGAGAGCAAAAAATCACCTTAAAGGTGAAGTCTATACGATGCGCGGAGGACTTGGGGGGGTATTTAGCAAAGGGATGAACCATCTTGAAGATACCCTAGCAAATGATTATCAAATACATTCATCCAGTACCGTTTGGAATAAAGCGTACTCATTAAGTCAAACGATTATTCAGCAATACAAGGCAAAAATAATACAGGGACCGATTATTTTAGTAGGCCACTCATTAGGGGCTAACGAACAAATTAAAGTAGCAAAAAATCTTGCTGAAGCGAATGTTCCTGTTGCCCTTTTGGTGACGGTTGATGCCGTGTCACCCATTCGAGTGCCACCGAATGTTAGGTTGGCAGTTAATATATACAAACCATCTTTTGTGCCTATGTTTAGCGGGCTCACTTTAAAGGCAGTGGACCCAGCTCGTACTCGTATCAAGAATTATAACGTTGATGAAATAAAAGGGGCAGAAGTTAATCATTTTACAATTGATAAAGATGAACATGTTCAAAAAATAATGCTCGAAAATATACTGGCCACACTAAAAGAGGCTAATAAAGGACGAAAGTGAATAAAAATAATACACAAAAGCAGTCTGCTACGAATGCAGCTCCAAAAATCTGTGTCATTGGTGCGGGTCCTTGTGGAATAACAGCAGCAAAGAATCTACTACAACAAGGATTGACAAATATAACTGTATTTGAAAAAAACAGTCAGTTAGGTGGTAACTGGGTGTTTGATGAACAGAACAATCATTCCAGTGTTTATGAAACAACGCATATTATTAGTTCCATCCATATGTCCAAATTTGAAGATTTCCCTATGCCCCCGGGCTACCCTGACTATCCTACGCACAAACAATTATTAAGATATTTTAATATTTATGCTGAACATTTTGGTGTCAATCAATACATAAGATTTAACACTCATGTTGAGCAAATTACTCGTAGTGAATCGAATCAATGGCATATTATCTATCATGATGAAAAAGGTGAGCATGAAGAGATTTTCGATTATTTACTGGTAGCTAATGGTCATCATTGGGATCCTCAGGTGCCGGCTTATCCTGGGCAATTCAATGGCAGTATCCTGCATTCACATCAATATAAAAAGGCTGCACCTTTTAAAGACCAACGAGTGCTCGTTATTGGTGGTGGAAATTCAGCATGTGACATTGCAGTTGAAATATCTCGTATTTCTGCCAAAACCTGTATTAGTATCCGTAGAGGCCAACATGTGTTTCCTAAGTTTATTTTTGGTAAAGCAACAGACAGAGCTTTTTCATATCTAAATTGGTTGCCTCTTTGGTGCAGGCAACTATTTGCTGCAGTTACGATCCGGATGCTGCAAGGGAGCTATTCAAAATATCAATTAAAAAAACCTGTGGGTAAACCATTAGAAGTTCATCCAACCATTAATTCAGAACTGCTTTATTTTATTAGACATGGTAAGGTATTTTCTCTACCAGGGATTGATCGTTTTGACGGCGATAATGTCTACTTTGTTGATGGGAGAAAAGAAGCGTTTGACACCATTATATTTGCAACGGGATATCAAATCAGTTTTCCTTTTTTTGATAAAGAATTCGTTGATTACAGTTCGCTAACGCGGATCCCATTGTATCGAAAGATGATGCATCCTGAGATTGATAATTTATATTTTATTGGCTTGTTTCAACCACAAGGATGTATTTGGCCACTAGCTGATTATCAAGCTAAAATTGCTGCTAGCATCATTAGCGGTGCATTAAGTAGACCTACAAATTTGGCACAAAAGGTCAAAGAGGAAATACAACGGTTTAGTAGCCATTTTAGAGACAATACGCGGCATGCTTTAGAAGTTGATTATAATACGTTTAGGCGGCAATTATTGAACGAATTAAAAAAGGCAAGAACGACACAAAACGCCACCCTTAATTAGATGGAGTAATTCATGACATTCGAAAAAATTCAAATTCCTACGCAAGGTAAAACCATTACCATTAACAATGACCTTAAATTAAGCATTCCTAATCATCCAATTATTCCTTTTATTGAAGGGGATGGAATTGGCGTCGATGTTACTCCAGCAATGATCCATGTTGTTAATGCTGCAGTGAAAAAAGCCTATGGCGACGAGAAGAAAATTTCTTGGATGGAAATTTATGCTGGGGAAAAGGCAACGAAAGTTTACGGTGCAGATCAATGGTTGCCGAAAGAAACGTTAGATGCGATTAAACAATTTGTCGTTTCAATTAAAGGTCCATTAACGACCCCCGTCGGCGGTGGTATTCGCTCGCTTAACGTGGCAATACGACAGGAGTTGGATCTGTATACCTGCCTACGCCCAATTCGCTATTTTACGGGGACTCCAAGTCCTGTAAAAGAACCTTGGAAAACGGATATGGTCATTTTTCGTGAGAATTCAGAAGATATTTATGCTGGCATCGAATGGCAGGCAGATACTGCAGACGCGAAAAAATTGATTCAATTCTTGCGTCAGGAGATGGGGGTGAAGAAAATCCGTTTTCCCGAACATTGCGGGATTGGTATTAAGCCCGTATCTCAAGAGGGCACTTCGCGTTTAGTGAAAGCAGCGATTCAGTATGCGATTGATAATCATCGTGACTCGGTTACTTTAGTGCACAAAGGTAACATAATGAAGTTTACCGAGGGCGCGTTTAAGGATTGGGGATATCAAGTTGCTCGCGAACACTTTGGTGCGATAGAGTACCAGGGCGGACCATGGATGCACTTTCCTCATCCTGAAACAGGTAAATCTATTATTATTAAGGACGTGATTGCCGATGCATTCTTGCAGCAAATACTGTTAAGGCCTGAAGAGTACAGTGTTATTGCAACCCTTAATCTCAATGGTGATTATATCTCTGACGCTTTGGCGGCGCAGGTTGGTGGGATAGGTATAGCTCCTGGTGCCAATATTGGTGATCGAGTGGCAGTATTTGAAGCAACACACGGAACCGCGCCAAAATATGCGGGACAAGATAAAGTTAATCCCGGTTCGCTCATTTTATCTGCTGAAATGATGCTTCGTCATTTAGGTTGGTTCGAAGCTGCCGATTACATTATTAAGGGAGTGGAAGGGGCTATCGAAGCCAAAACAGTTACCTATGATTTTGAACGCTTAATGGAAGGTGCTACTTGTGTAAGTTGTATGGGCTTTGCAGAGGCTATCATTAAACATATGTAATGCGTTTTGTAACACGTCATCTCGAAGCGAAGCGGGAGATCATAAATGCTACTTAGATTTTATGCTGGAGATCCTTCGTCGCAGGGGCATCCGGATATCGTACCTGGTGAGTTACTGAGTTTTAAAGTTATGTGGGTTGAGTCTTTGGCCTAAACTTGAGGATCAATCTCTCGGTAGTAGGAAGGTAGCAAGGAAAAAAATCCGTCTTAGCTCTATTTTACTAACGAGGAAAATGGATTAATTTTTTCAGTGCAATTGCAAAAAAAATGTAAAAAGTGATGATAAATTTAGACGGCCAGGGTTTTTAAGCAATATATATTTAATTTTACTGGCCAAACGTGTGATGTAAGTCTATAAAATTAGTAAAAGGGTAATGTAATGAGTGGGCAATTTTTAACGGAAATTGTAGAGCAAAAAAAAGCTGAAACAAAGTCTAAGCCTGCAATAAAGGAGCCTAGGAAATACAAAGTTGTATTGCTCAATGATGATTACACGCCTATGGATTTTGTTGTGGAGATTCTGAAGCATTTTTTTCATTTGCAAGAAGCGGTTGCAACGGAAGTAATGCTCCAGGTTCACTTTCAGGGGCGGGGGGTGTGTGGCGTTTTCACACGAGATATTGCGGAAACAAAAGTTGTCTTGGTTAATGATTATGCCAGGATCAACCAACATCCATTGCTGTGCAGCATGGAGCCAGAATGATGGTAATGCTGCTGGATAGGAGCAACGAATATGTTAAATAAAGAGCTTGAATTTACCCTAAACCTAGCGTTTAAGGAAGCTAAAGAGAAGCGTCATGAGTTCATGACTGTCGAACATCTGTTGTTGTCGTTGCTTGATAATCCTGCTGCGGGACATGTATTACAAGCCTGCGATGCCAATATCGATTCGTTGCGACGGGACTTGGTCGAATTTATCGATG
>CAMBDN010000177.1 GCA_945865355.1 Legionella genomosp. 1 | reverse complement strand
TTAGCTCATGATCGATTTTGCTTTCTGGCCGAGGATCTCGAATCACTGAAAAACATTCTACTAACGATACTGTGGACGTCATTTTTGCTCCCTTATTTATAAAGGAGATATGAGATCACATAATTAGATTAATTTAAAGTCACTCGTGATCTTGCCCTGTGCCAACATCGTCTATCCTTACAATAGCGTTGTGCAGTGATAGAGTAATCGATGCAATTGGCGTCTCTTGTTTATATAAGCTGAAATGGCGAAGATTAATATTCTTTTTCAATGCGCTTTCATGAGTAGCCGCATACATCGAGCTAATGTCAATCGTTGACTCAAATGCACCTATCAGAGGAATCATCCAGTCATTTATTTTGTCATGGCCTTTATGATGCTCACCGCATGTTCTTCTATATCGCCGTTGTCAGAGCTTAGTGAAAAGCTTGCTACTTGTTCATATAAGCTATCCCGTTCATCACGAAGTTTATCCAGGAGGGCAGCAAAATCATCTACCGGCAGTAATGGACGATAATCACCTTCTGAAATACGTTCTAATTGCACAGCCGTGCTAACTTTTAGGTAAACAGTGAATTCTGATTTCAGTAACTCACGTGCTTTTTCATCGCAGGTAATGCTTTCATCAGTGGTGACAACTATATTTTCTTTGGTTATCTGATGGGTCAAGATTTCTGTCAGGCAACGATTAAAAGCTCGCTCGCCTTCTGCACCCACAACTTCAGATACAGTGCGCCCAATGTGAGCTACACATCCAAGAACGTCTGCATTGATAAATTTCCAGCCAAGCTTCTTAGCCACCTCTTGGGCGAGAACACCTTTACCTGCGCCTGAATGACCAATGATAAAAATGCGTTTTATGTTGCTCATGTTAATGCTCCCCGCTTAATAACATTCGATTTCGCTCCTGTAGGATACCACAAAACACCCAGACTCTCGGTGGCTGACATGGCCACCTTCCTGTATTATCGATTTTTAAAATATTCGACCTTACGAAAATCAGAGCAGATATTTATGAATAATTACAGCGCTCGGATCAAACAATACAGTGTTGTCTCCACAAGTCTCGCATGCCTGAGCAATGAGAAGCTAATGCAGATTTTGACTGATGCAAAACCACTGCATGAAGGTATCGGCGGTAAATCTGCTTTAATTTCTATTGATGACACGTCAGTATTTGTTAAAAAAGTACCGCTGACTGATCTTGAGCAGCTACCTCAAAATTTCATGTCTACAGCTAATCTTTTTAATCTACCGCTGGGCTATCAATATGGCATTGGCTCTGCTGGCTTTGGAACATGGCGTGAACTTGCAACTCATATTATGACAACCAATTGGGTGATCACGGGTGAATGTGTAAATTTTCCGATCATGTACCATTGGCGTATTTTGCCCAGTAGAACAAGCGATATCAATATCAACTATTGGGGTGATATCGAAAAATACTGTCAGTACTGGGAGAATTCCAGCGTCATTCGTAAACGTGTTGAAGATCTCAATAAAGCATCAGCACATATCGCTTTATTTCTTGAATATGTCCCACAAAATTTGCATGAGTGGCTGAGTGCTCAAATTGCCAAAGGTGATGATGCAGCGGAAAAAGCGATTGCATTTGCAGATGAACATCTCAAAGCCACAAACATGCATATGAATACGCGCGGTTTGATGCATTTTGATGCGCACTTTAAGAATATACTCACCGACGGGGAACGGCTCTATTTAAGTGATTTTGGGTTGGCGTTATCATCAAAATTTGATCTCTCAAAAGCAGAAACTAAATTTTTAAAACATCATCAGTCATATGACCAGGCGTGCCACGCTGTAAACCTGCTTCACTGTATTATCACATCATTTTTTGGCAAGGAACAATGGGAAATTCGGCTTCGTGAATATCTTGCTGGCGAACTCGACAATGTGCCGCCTGTTATTGCAGCTATTATCAAGCAATACGCTCCTATTGCGCTGGCTATGGATAAATTCTTTCAAAAACTTCAAAAAGAAAGTAAATCAACCATATACCCTGCAATACAACTAGAGAAATTGCTGATAACAAGCTCATCGGAGGCTTTGAAGGATCACGATCGAATTTCCATGAGGAAAGATGTCTCATGAAAGCACTCGAAAAAAACATCATTAATTTATATGGCGAAAATGGCAAACATTGGTTAGATAACCTACCAAAGCTAATTGCGCAGGTGGCAGAGACTTATCGATTATCAAACTTAAAACCAGTAAACAACTTAAGCTACAATTATGTACTATCTGGTTTTCAAGGTTCCCAGCCTATTATTCTAAAGTTAGGTCTGGATATTGATGGATTCAAACGGGAAGCCGCAGCACTGATGGCTTTTTCAGGATTTGGTGTTGTCCAAGTGCTTTCAGAAAATAATGGATTACTTCTGCTTGAATGCGCAGTACCAGGCGTTTCTTTAACCCCCCATTTTCCTGAAAACGATGATAAGGCTATTAATATCACTGCAAATGTCATAAGGCGATTGCACAACGCACCAATACCGCGTGCCCACGTATTTCCCCATATCAAAGATTGGCTTGCAGCCTTAGATAAAGATTGGAGCATACCAGCGGAATATCTTCAAAAAGCCAGAGAAATTCGTGATCAGCTTTTAAAAACGGCCGGTCCAGATGTTTTGCTTCATGGCGATCTGCACCATGATAATATTTTACAAAATGGCAATGGTTGGTTGGTTATCGATCCCAAAGGTGTTATTGGCGAACCGGCCTATGAAGTAGCTGCTTTTATCAGGAATCCGATGCCAAATCTTCTAACTGTACAAAATACGTCAGAGATTATCCAAAATCGTATCACAGGATTCGCTCATCTCCTTGATATACCATCTAAGCGAATTCTTGACTGGTGTTTTGTGCAAGCGGCGCTTAGCTGGATTTGGGCAATAGAAGATGGTTGTGATACAAGCTATTTCGAACAGTTAACAAATATTTTTGATGCCTATGCATTTGAATGAATAATTGAGGAGCGAAATTGCCCCCCAATGATCGTATTAAAGGCCTATTTAAGAAGCACCCAAATTTCCGTCAAAAGTTCTGTCTCGGCCACCTCATGATCAAAATTATAATAGCAAAATATACAAGGAAGATCCCCTAATTCTTCGCCGGACTGCGGCAACCAATCACGATACAGGCTGTAAATCGTGTCACCTATATTATCACGAGAGCCTTTGTGGGTGGTGACAGCATATCTCCCAGCAGGTAGAGCTCTTTCTATAACCTGGTCATTCAACTTAAAATCTTGTGGAACAGCCAAAGCTAAATCAAAACGGAATTCTTCCGGCTTCACTTCCCTTGGATCGTGATAGCCAAAACCAAAGGCTTCTCCTGGTTTCGGTTTTAGGTTAATTGGCTGCGCCTTTGCCCATGTAATGAGTTTATCAAGCGTATCGGATAATCTCATGGGGTCTCCATGATGTTCCATCACGGCAAGCCTTTTAGATGGCAGTTCTTTAATTGTTATCGTCATAATTTTTTCACCTTTGATATGCATTGGCTGCGGTGGATTCTCAAAGCTTTCCCAATTAGCCCTACACCTAAATTCGCTGGGGCTTTGCCCGCAAACTTGTTTAAAAGCCCGACTAAATGATTCATGGGACTCGTACCCGGCATCCAATGCAATGTTAATAATTGATCCCTCTTTATGTACAATCAATTGATGAGCAGCTCTTTTGAGCCTCAGCCACTTGATATAACCCATTAGAGGTAACCCTGTATAAACCGTAAACAACCGATGAAAATGATATTTTGAAAAACAAGCGATACGGCAAAGCTCATCCAGCTCAAGCTCTTCATCAAGATGCTTGCCTATAAAATTGATAACTCTGTCGACTCGTTCTTTGTAACTCATAATATCCCGTACTTCAGTTGTAACCGTTTAGATGGGTAAAAATACGACATTTATATTTTTTATGCTTGACCACCATTGCTAATTTTAATAACACCCCATTCAATTATGCTGCCATATGTAAAAGTTTAAGTTTGTAGCAAATAGAATCCACAATAAATATGGAATCATGGGAAACGATACTGATCTTATCGTCGGATAGGAAAACCAAATGAGTGTACCGACCAAAACATCCATGCAACCCAAAATTATGAGGGAAAGTCCTATTAAGTGATAGTGGAAAAACAAAGGCGTCCAGCTCCAGTTTAAAATCAGTTGGATCACATATAAGGTTTTAATAACCCTTAGCTTGGGAAATGATGGGGTGCACCAAATGAGCCAACCGCAAGCGCCAATGGCACCGTACAAAATAGTCCAAGTGACCGGAAATACATAATTTGGTGGCGTCAGGCTTGAGCGATTTAAGGTGCTATACTAAGTACTAATTTCTGGTTTGGTGAAAGAGCCGATGATTGAACCAATCACTATGAGCCCCACAATCCAGATGATTAAAGAGATGTGGTTTTTATTTCCTGCATTCATAAACGATAGACTCATCTTGGTCAGCCAGCGGCGAAGATTGATCAAAAGCTTTGAGCGTTCTGATGTGTTTAAAGCCGGCATCTTTTAGCATTTCTATTAATTGATCATGCTTATAAATCCTCACTTTCAGCTCTTCAATTTCTGTATGGATAATCTTTCCAGCTTCTATCAGTTCATATTTACAAAGGCTGGTACAAATATCGTCTTGGAGTGTAGCAAGTCCACTTAAGATGATTTTTTGACCATTTGGTTTAGGCCATACCGAACCCCGCCATATGCCTTTTTGAGGAACAGCTTGTAAAGTTTCTGCTTCAAATAAGAAAATACCATCATTGCTTAGGTGATCATAAATGCTTTTAAGTGCTGTTTTCACCGCAACAAGATCGATTATTAAGCAGAAAGAGCCGCTTCAACAAACCCTTTCCATACCGTAGGTTCTAGATTTTTAGCCTTGGCTTTAGCATACAAGACTTTAAGCATATGATCGCTTGCATCAAAGCCATATACATTGAATCCCTCTTTAAGTAATGGCAGCAAAAAACGGCCTGTGCCACACATCGGCTCTAAAATAGGACCGTTCGCTGCTTTTGCATATTCTCTATAAAATGCATATGCATCGCTTGGGGCATCTGGTTTGCTCAACTCATAAACCTCAGTACAAAGACCAAGATAGGTGTCGATGGTTTTAGTATTTGAATTTTTATCCATAGTGACTGGCGTCAACTATAATTACCCACTCGCATTGCCTCATGAAAAAATGAACTATTAGTCAACCGTTGCCTCAAATAAAATCGTACTCTTTAATATTTATGAGAGATTTTGATGGGGGCAAAAATGAGCGCAACAACACGTAGAGAAT
>CAMBDN010000176.1 GCA_945865355.1 Legionella genomosp. 1 | reverse complement strand
AGCTTAATAAATAGAAATAATGGTAAAAAAATATGCTATACATAATATACGGAACAGCCGGGGACGGCAATGACCGTGAGGATATAAAATCGAAGGGGCCTCATTGCCGGCCCCTTCACCCCGCTAGGATATTTGCGGAGGATATTTTGGTAATAACGTCTCTGTTCGGTAACATGAATTATGAGGCAACGAATAGGTCCTTCGGTAACATTTATTTATGAGGCAACAGGATTGCATTCGGGTTTGAACTAATTGCTTATTTCAGTAATGCAGGACTTCTAACAGACATGTATTTAGCTATCACAATGCATTGCGATTAACATCAGCCAATGTTTGTTTGGCGGTTGTGTAAGTCCTGCTTGCGGGTACTATTTCCGTCGTTCATTCAAAATCACGCAACATTTAAATCATGCCTCGCTGACCAAGTCGCCATTTTACGTTGGCAATTGTAAATGGAACAATGGGGTGTCTTAAACCCGCCTGTTTGATCAGTGCTCGTGCCGCCTCTTTTAATGTAGCGCCAGAGCCAACATAATCATCGAAGAGCAAAATGGAGCCCTCTGGTTTTTTATGATTAAACGTTGCCACCATGTGTTGAGAAACATTGTGTTGTCGTTGGTCGTTATTCAAACACTCACCTTGACGCATGGCGGGCTCTTGACGCCAACTTATCGCATCCAAATACAACGGTAAATTTAATTCATACGCGAGTAAATTAGCAAATTGCTCACGTTGAACCCACGTTTTTGATGGGATAACAACAATAGCGGTGCAGGGTATGTGTCGTAGAAACTCAATGAGATGCGTTTTTACCAGCGCCCATAGTTTTTCATTGATGCACTTATCGACACATTGGCGATTTTTCATGAATTCAATAAATAATGGTAATCGCAGTCTTGAATCAAAAATAGAACTACCGGCAGAGCAGCCACCCAGTTTGCCTAAATCAATGGTCATAACGCGATGAGCGAGCCAGTGTTCAATGGTATTAATTTCATTCCTGTCATGGGTGAGGATAAGTTCCGATCGCGTACAGACGTTACATTTGCCGCAAGGTTCAACCTCAACATCACCCAGTGCCGCACGTAAAATCATCATCAAACACTGAGATTGCTCGGATCCATAGCGTAATATGTGTGCGAGCTCGAGTTGACGGGTGTCTAATTGTCGCTGAAAGCGAGAAAAATCAATGGGTTCCGTTCTTGCTGTTAGTACATATACTTGCGATTTGCCCATTGCTTGCTTAAGAATAAATCCTTGTTCCATTAACGCTGCCAATACAATCGTGACGCGAGTAGGATGTAGGCCGGTTTCACACTTAATAGCGGAGAGGGTTAAACCCTTATTGTTGGTTCTGACGGCCTCTGTTATTGCCTCAAAATCAGATAATCGTGGTTGTGCTGAATCGATAAAATGGTGTTGGATTTTTTTATCAGCGTCATCAAACAACAAGATACCACGGGCGGGCAATCCATCTCTTCCCGCCCGCCCAACTTCTTGATAATAGGCTGTCATTGACCCCACAACATCAAAATGAATAACATATCTCAAGTCTGCTTTATCGATCCCCATTCCCAGCGCATTGGTGGCAGCAATGACTTGGTACTGATTGTTAATAAACTCATGTTGGAGTTGTTGTTTCAGATCGGGGTGGAGGCCTGCATGATAAGCCGCGGCTCGATACTGATGATGCTTCAAATAGGTTGCAACGAGCTCCGTGTTTTCTCTCGTCGCACAATATATCAATCCATGGCCTGGTAATTGCTGCAGTAATTGTTTCACAACCCATAATTTTTCAGCAATAGAATGGACAATTACATTGTCGAGCTGCAAATTTGGTCGACTTAAACTTTGTCGTTGCACGGCAATGGGGTGGTCTGCATAGGTAAGCTGCTGGGTAATATCATGCTCAGTTTTTTTGTTGGCGGTCGCCGTAATGGCTAATACCATCAGTTGCTCATTCGCTTCTTCAAGTTGGCGTACAAAATGAATAATTTGACGATAGCTGGGCCTAAAATCATGCCCCCACGTTGAAATACAATGGGCTTCATCTACGACGACAAGACTTATCGGTAGTTTCAACAAAAAATCAAAGTAGTTGATGTTATCAAGTTTTTCAGGGGCTACGAATAATATTTTAAGCGAACCATCGCGAGCATTTTTTGCTGCAAAACCATTGTCTTCTTCGGTTTGATCGCTGTTGATACTTGCGGCAGAAATATTAAATCGCTGATTTAATTGTTGAATTTGATCACGCATTAAGGCTAGCAGGGGTGACAGCACAACGGTCATTCCAGGTAACAAAACAGCAGGTAATTGATACAGTAGTGATTTTCCATGACCTGTTGGCTGAATACATAGTAGGCGTTTTTTTCTTAAAAGCGTCGTCAGGGCTTCTTTTTGGCCCTGTCGAAAAGCGTTTAGCCCGAAGGTTTTTTGTAGTGTGCTTTGTAATATTTCGTGTAGATGTTCATCAGAATATGCAGCGAGTTCATTTGTGCCATTTAGCATAAGATGTCCTTTTCATACTATACGCGATCACAAAGGTTGGCTTTGTGACTTGGTTGGATGTGAAGGAGTATATATCACCCTTTGACAAGATCAACACCAGACATCCTAGAACAGATCTTTACCGGGTCTCGTTGAAGGAAGGCGCTATCGATAAACTGTAAAAAAGCAGCTTGTGTTTTTTCAATTAACGATCCAGTACTCAAACCCCATCCTGTCAGAATCGCTCGTTAAGTGCTTGCCACTGAGCTTGCTTGAATTCGATTCGCACGGAAACCCAGTGAAATTATCCTGATATTAGACTGAGAAGCTTGTGGCAAACGTAAGCATTTACCCGCCGATGGTGACAAGACACGCATAAGTCTTTTAAACCACGCCATAAAGTTCAATACAAGCACGATCTGCTCATTAAATGTCTATACTTGTGGTAGTAGATAGATAATGGAGTTTCCGCATGAACCACAGCGAACGCCTTGCTCTAAAAAGAATCGAACAAGTACTGTATAAAAAGCATCAACGAAGTGAGCAACCGACGGTAAATATCAGAGAAGTTCTTGTCGCACAATCGGTTAAGTCGGGAATGAATTATCAGCCATTATTGGGCGAGGCACTTACAATACCACCAGGTCAAAAATCAGCACCATTAGAAACGAGCGAGCAATTATTAGACCGCATGGTAAACCATATTCAAACTCAGGTCGCTGTAGCTAACCAATGGCACCTAGAGGACAATTTTACAGGCGTTGAGGAAAAGACGCTCAAACCCGGTGCGGAGCATAATATTACTCGATTATCATTTAGTGAATTTTCGTTTTACCCTAGTAAAGAACAAGGCCCATTAAGTATGAGCGAATTTAATAGCTTAATAGGACGAATTGAGACCATTGCAGCAGGTTATCACCAAAATCTTCATTTGCTACTTTCCTCCTTTCCTGTGAAAGATCCATCCGGTAGTGTGCATAATGTAGTCCTTTACGTGCAATGCGGGACCCCACCTACGTTGAGTTCATTTGCTAAAGCAGTCCCATCTGAGATTGATGTCGTCTATCCAGAAACAACAAATCCATTTTTTTCAAAAGGCAGTCAATCGCCTAAAGAGAGTGTATCTCAAGCGATGAACATCGCTTGGGACTTAAATAAGGGAAAGATTGACAATATAAAGCGAAAAGTATCGGCACTTGTCTCCTTTGTAAGTGGAAACCTCGACTACCCACCTAGTCAAGCTCTTGTTGATGCAGTGAACGCCTTGTCTGCAAAGTTAGAAGTGTCAGAAGAGCTTTCTCCCGATATTAGAAGAGATATCGACAGCGTCATGAGTATGCTCAGTGCGTATACGGAAGAAACGGATCAACAATTAATGCTATACCGTAAAGAATTGGTGCAACTATCCCACGCAGCAACGTTATCAGGAGGGACACTTGCCGAACCTGAGGAGCCTCTTGGATGGAATTATGGTGGGGAGGTACGCTGTGAAACAGCCGGAGGCAAACAATTTACGACAGCCATTGATATCTGCCTTGATCATAGCCTGTCTATTGCCAAAAAAGCTTTTCAAAAGTCCGCTAAGCATTATGCAAGCAACGCACAAGGTACGATACCCACGGCCGCCGCCCATGTGATTACCTCCAATTCAGTCCACGCCTACCAAGAAAGTATTATCAGCCCAACGGTAGCGCATGCAGATGCGCTACCGAGTCGGGTTGGTATTGATACAGCGAAAGATGATCCCTTTAAAAAATCCACCCCATTTGTTAGCGAAATAGAAAATACCAAGCAATCATTTGGGTTTTCTTCGTTGACTAGAGTATATCCACCTCATCAAGTAGAACAATTAGTGGGTACATTATTGTCATCGATCACCGCGCAAAATAATTTTAATATAAAAGTTGACGCTCTTCGTCAATTTTATCTGCTTCGTCCCAACAAGCTTAATGCCATCAATAATGAGCTCATTCAACTCGCTGCAAAAGAGGTGCTATCTTGTTGTAATTATAATCATGTGCTAACAAAAGAGGAGTTGAACGATACCTTAAAGAATATAATTAAAAGTCTCAATGAAGAAAATCTGGATATTAGGAGCCCATCCATTAGCGCAGTTGTTGAGCTAGAAACACAAAGAATCCAATCAGAGATCGCCAGGTCATCCCCCTTAGTTATGTGCATCGCCAGCTTGCAGGCAACCGCGGAGGGGGATAACAGCAAGCACAAGCAAGCTACCGAAGACCTCGCCAAACGCATTCTTGATGAGGCTGTGAAAAAGTGCCCTAAGTGGGCGTCTGTAAACCCAGGTGAACAAAATAAAGCACTAAAAACACTGACCCTCTTTCTACTGAATGATGTTAAAATTGATGCTGCAAAACCCGCGAACATTGTTAACTTGATTAATGAAATAAGCGCGCAGCTCAATCATGCCATCTACAAAAAGGCAGGCTATCAAATGAGCCTGACGCACCGCGGTCAAAACGAGTATGGCATTCATTTTCAAACGGTATTAAACCAAGCACTATCTACCCATTACTTGGATCCAAAAAAGATAACGATGGGGCTCTCAAGTACCACAGCCATTAGAGAACAATTAGATGCCCTCAAGGCAGATGAACAAACATCTGCACCGACGATGGGCTCGCCCAACGGGTAAGGAAACATGTCAATCCCATTCTAACCCTCAGGCTTTACTTAAGGCCGTGATGATTGATGCGGTCAAGGCTAACTTCAAAAGAGTTATAGTCAGATCTGGTGTATGACAAATTAAAAGAGGTGGCGTACCCTGTTGGTTGTTCCGGAAAGAACACAATCAACAATAGGAGATACGCCG
>CAMBDN010000175.1 GCA_945865355.1 Legionella genomosp. 1 | reverse complement strand
TGACTGAAACGGAGCTGGCTGATTCGGTGCTATTTAAACAAGAAGTGCCTGATCGCACTATTCAGTATGTAACGCAGACTCCAACCAAAGACTTTGGATTACCTCTTCTTGCTGAGTATCGATTAGCTAAAGCTATCAATCATCTAATGCTCATTGAAAAGATTAAGCATGAAGGGCCTAAAGCATTAGGTGTCGGGTTCTTTCGAGCACTTCCTCCAGATGTATTAATGAACGTAAATAAAGTCTCTGATGACGCTCAAAAAGCTTTTGATGAGCGTTTTGGTATGGTTCCTTATTCGCCAGCAGGATCGAAGGGTGGCCAATAGGTGATGGCATCAGCACGTCAGTCGGCTACCTTCTTAGCGATAAAATGTACCAAAATAAATGACTCTGCACATATTTTCTCTAGACAAAGGGTGTTTTTTTTAACAAAATCACCCTCTTCGCGTTGTATAAATGAGAAAACAAGAGCAGATTATGAAAAAATTAACCTCAATGGTAAGAAATTTGGTATTGACCGTGTCAATTGTTATGACGCAACAATCAATTGCAGCAATACCCGACAAACAACAACAGGTCACTCCGACTGATCAGCAAACCATGATCCTTTATTATGTTAACCAGTACCGAATAAAACATCATTTGGCACCGCTAAAAATGATGAATGTTATTTCACAAGAGGCAGCTATACATAGTCGGGATATGGCAAGTCATGCAATGTCGTTCGGGCATGATGGTTTTAATGGACGTTTCAAACGTTTGTATCAAAAAATAAAAGACTGTAACGGTGCTGCAGAAAATGTAGCCTATTATAAAGTAGATGCAAAAAAGCTAGTAGAGCAGTGGGTGGCTAGTCGCGGACATCGACAAAACATCGAAGGTAATTACAATTTAACGGGGATAGGGATTGCCTACAGCAAAAAAGGCTGGGCTTATTATACGCAGATTTTTATACGTAGTAATAATAAGAATTATGTTTAAGCAAATTTAGTGTCTATTTAAAATACATGTACTATAATTAACAGACAATCAGGTTTGATGGGTTCAGCCGATGAAACCAACTAAAATTTCACATTTTGTACTGATGGGGGATACTCTTCCTCGTCAGGCGGAGAGTGACCACCAGCGACCGTTTAGTATTATAGGCAGTTTAAAGGGAACAATTTCGAAAGAGTCATTTACCCAAGGTCATCGATGGTCATCATCATTTAAAGATATCTTATTTAATGATCAAAAAATTAGCTACAAAGGACAAGATAATGTGAGGTGTTATCTTGAGATGGGATCAGCAAGCAAGGCTGTTGGTCGATTTTTTAGTCGTCCTTCAGTGTCTTCATTGGGTACAAAGCGTGACAAATTGCTCGATGATGATGATGTTCACGAACGGTCTAATACATACAAATCTGAAACGTTAGTGGTTGAGTGGTCCGTAAATCAAAGCTCCTCAAAGGAAGAAATCGACGACGTTGTTGCCGCTCGCATGGAGAACGTTAAGCAATTAATGAAACATGGTTATCGCCATTTTGTCCTTTTAAATTCCCTCGATTTATCCTTGACTCCAATCGATCAAAACAAAACACAAACCGAACGGGGCCATGCTAGTGGGTGCGCAAAATATTTCAATGAGCAATTAACGCTAGCTAGTAAAGAACTTGCTACAAAGTCTCCCTCTGGTTCTATTGAAATATTTGATGCAGCCAAGATATATAAAGACGCATACGATGATCTTGCTGAGCATGAAAACCTTGATGAAGCGTTTCATAATCTGCTCGCGCAGCGTTTTTATCAGAAATACGAGTTAGAATACAATTTCCAGGTAACAACTCATCCAGCAACAAAGGATGAGTTGTCTGATTTGAATGATGAAAGTCAATTCATTGCGGTATTTAAAGCAGCCTACACAAAACGGTTGGATAAGGATCGTCATCGTTTTTTAAGTAGCCATAGAACACCAAGGGTAATGATGGATGATGCCTTGTCGCTTGATAATATTTTAATGCACGCACTCTATAACGGCGGATCTCGTTCACTTGCAGTAATGAAAGACTTAAATTGGTTTGATGCCAAAGGAAATTTATATTTGGACAGCCCTGTATTGAGAGATAGTTTAAATCGGGTACAAGCAGCAATGGATGAGGCAATGAAGGCTGATATGCGCAGACCGATATAGGATGGCTGACAAATAGGAAGTTGATAAAGCGTGTTTTTCAATGCGGGCTCGTTGTTAAGACGTTTCCCGCATTTTAAAGTGCTAGATACTAAAAAATCATCAAATAACGTGGAGAGCTATTAATAGTCTTCACTGCCATTATCAGGAACAACGCGTGTGTTCTTTCCATAAATCACTAAAATATGTTGTTTGGTTTTAAGCTTTATATTTTCTGCCTGAACAACTGATATGATGCTGCCACTGTTTAGGCGGATGACATACTCATAACCATGGCTACGATGAGTTCCTGTACTTGCTGAAGCGGTTACGGATTGAGCACTTAGGTTTTCATTGCTGTGCAGCCTGACCGGTCGCATCGATATAATCGTCCCTGGAACGACTTTTTTAATCTTCCCAACTTCTGCTGAATCATAATCACCTGGTGCGATATCCTTGCTGCAGCTCGTCAAAAATAAACAACATATGATTCCGACCATCCCAAAAATTATTTTTATCTGTTTCATCTTGTAGTATCTCCATGTTGGTCAATGCGAGGTATATTAATGTTAAGACTAATCAAAAGCAATGTGTCTAACAGATAGTGCACTTACTTTATCTACAAGCACAATAAGTTGTTGAAAACATGGGTATAAAGTTGGTAATAGGTGTTAAGAACATGGGTATAAAACATGAAAATCTATATTTAGCAGGCAGTTGACCCCTAATATGGATTTAATTATAATATTTGTCCTGTTTGTGTTCGATACATGGATGTATTATGACCAAAGAATCTACTTTAAAAAATAAAGCATCAAATTACTTTGATGATCAGAAGGATCTGTCAGGGCTCATACCGTTTCATAAATGGTTATTGATTTCTGCATCAGTTTTGATTTTTGTAGTGTTGCCATTGTTATTTATATGGAGCTCATTAGGGACTATTCACCCACCCATTTATGGACAGTACCGCGTTCTTACTGACGCGAATCACGTCGATCAAATGTTACCTAGCTTCAAGCCTGCTGTCGTTGAATCTGTCGAGTAGGCTCTATTTATCAAGTCGTCGCCTTTTTTAAAGGCGGCGACTTGTAGTGCAAGGTTGGCTAATGGTACATACCGATCAGTCTTTTTCCTTACACCTATAACACCCAATGATTTCCCTTTCCGGCATCAAATGACGCTAGCATGATTCAATGAAATCAAGGTAAAATGATTGTTTTTTAGCTTATTTAACCAAAAGGTTGGGGTATTGTGATTTCAATTAAGTCGCCCGAAGAAATAGAGAAAATGAGAGTTTCAGGTCGTTTGACCGCCAAGGTTTTAGAAGCAGTCAGTGAATTTATCAAGCCTGGCATAACGACCATGGAAATTGATGCGTTTTGTGAGCGTTATATTGTTGATACCTTACAAGCTATCCCAGGTAGTAAAGGACAATATGGATACCCGTATTCAGTCAATACGTCATTGAATCATGTGATTTGTCACGGAATGCCATCAGCTAAACAGCAATTGAAAAGTGGCGATATTATCAATGTTGATATTACGGTGATTAGTGACGGGTATTATGGTGATAGTAGTAAAATGTTTTGTATTGGCGCAACGGCAGTTCATGCACAACGATTAGTTGACGTGACCCAGCAATGCCTTTACAAAGGCATTTTAATGGTGAAACCAAATGCTACGTTAGGGGACATTGGTCATGCTATTCAAAGCCATGCCGAAAAGAATAACTACACTGTTGTTCGGGAATATTGCGGGCATGGAATTGGTCTGAAAATGCACGAAGACCCACAGGTGATGCATTATGGCAAGCCAGGAACTGGGATGGTCTTGCAAGAGGGGATGACCTTTACGATCGAACCGATGATTAATCAGGGTAAGGCGGATGTTAAGCATATAGAAAAAGATGGTTGGGGCATTGCGATAACGAAAGATCACAAACTGTCCGCCCAATGGGAACACACCATACTCGTGACAAAAACCGGGTTTGAAGTGCTGACATTGAGAGAAGAGGAAAAGGGTGTGTTTGGGTAGGTGCAAATTTAGTTCAAGCCCCTAAAGGCTATACGCCATAAATCTTGTCTTTGCGAGCAGTTATATAGGATCTTGAAAACCTAAGTAACTATCTTCACGATCCGTTATAGCTTCTCAATGACACAGGGAGAACTGCAAACTTTGTTTACGCAATACTTGCTCTTGATGAGATGCGTTTAAGAGATGCATTGAGCCCAGTGACGTCATTAACAACGCAGTCGATTGGGCGAATTAACATAAAACTTCATTTCAATGACAAACCATGAAGTTAATTTAGTGCCATTATACTTGACCTTTTATTGATCATCGCATTATTGAAGAGCTGGGGTGAGGTATAATATTTTTCTTCGTCCCTGATTGTTAATATTTCAACCCCATCTTCTGTCACCAATAACGTGTGCTCCCATTGCGCTGATAAGCTTCGATCCTTGGTGACCACTGTCCATTGGTCTGGCATGAGTCGGGTGTGGTGTTTGCCCAGATTTATCATGGGCTCGATAGTAAATGTCATCCCTGGTCGAAGTAGCTCACCCGTGCCAGGTGTACCATAATGCAAAACTTGAGGCTCTTCTTGGAAAATACGGCCGATCCCATGGCCACAATACTCCCGTACAACCGAGCAATTATTTTTTTCGGCATGTTGTTGAATGACATATCCGATATCACCTAAACGAGCACCAGGCTTCACGTGCTCTATGCCAATAAACAGGCATTCATGGGCTACAGTTATAATATGTTGTGCTTTAGGGGAAGGGGTACCAATAAAAAACATTTTACTGGTGTCACCATGGTAGTCATCTTTTAATACGGTTACATCGATATTGATGATATCGCCATCTTTTAGCACCTCATTACTTGGTATCCCATGACAAACAACATGATTGATTGAAGTGCAAATTGATTTTGGGAAGCCATTATAATTTAGCGGGGCGGGAATAGCCCGTTGTTCGTTAACAATAAAATTGTGGCAGATGGTGTTTAACTCATCGGTCGTTATTCCTTCCTGGACATAAGGTCCAATCATATTTAACACATCAGCAGCTAGCTGACCTGCCACCCTCATTTTTTCGATTTCTTCAGGTGACTTGATGGTTACTGCCATGACAACTCCATCCTTAAAGAAAATTATCCTAGCACAGGCAGGAGTTAAACCA
>CAMBDN010000174.1 GCA_945865355.1 Legionella genomosp. 1 | reverse complement strand
GTATTATTATATTAAATAGCTTTGTATACCTACCTTAGATTAAACTAGGATTGTCTTTTATCCTGACGTAACGCATGAGCCCATTAAAATGAATAACGTGACCGAGCGGAAACCGCTGACAGAATTTACTGAAAAGGCCTACCTGGATTATTCCATGTATGTCATTTTGGACCGCGCCTTGCCCAACGTTGCTGATGGTTTTAAACCCGTGCAACGCCGTATCATTTATGCCATGTCTGAGCTGGGTCTTAAAGCAACAGCGAAGCATAAAAAATCAGCACGAACAGTCGGGGATGTCTTGGGTAAATTTCATCCCCATGGCGATTCAGCATGCTATGAAGCAATGGTGTTGATGGCCCAGCCGTTTTCTTATCGCTACCCGTTTGTTGATGGCCAAGGAAACTGGGGATCACCCGATGATCCTAAATCGTTTGCTGCGATGCGCTACACGGAGGCCCGCTTATCACCCTATGCAGACGTACTATTAGCTGAATTGCAGCAGGGAACGGTTGATTGGGTCGATAATTTCGATGCTACAATGCAAGAGCCATCACTTTTACCAGCAAGGTTGCCAAATGTTCTATTAAATGGCGCCACCGGAATTGCTGTGGGGATGTCGTCTGACATATTGCCTCATAATTTAACAGAAGTAGCGAACGCCTGTATTCATTTACTCGATCATCCAGATGCTTCGCTAGATGCCATTACCCAGTGGATTAAAGGGCCTGATTTTCCAACAAATGCTGAAATTATTACTCCCAAGGCCATGCTCGATACGATTTATAGCACTGGAAATGGGTCGGTTAGAATGCGAGCGGTTTATAGCGTCGAAAAGCACAATGTTGTTATTACGGCCTTACCTTACCAGGTATCAGGGGCTAAGATCATCGAACAGATCGCCGCTCAAATGCAGCAAAAAAAATTGCCGATGGTAGAAGATTTACGGGATGAATCGGATCATGAGCACCCTACTCGCCTGGTCATTATTCCTCGCTCAAACAGAGTCGATGTGGACGGTCTGATGTCACATTTATTTGCAACGACCGAGCTAGAGCGCAGTTATCGCGTTAATTTCAATATGATAGGGTTAGATGGTAAACCTTCAGTCAAAAATCTGCTAACGATTTTGCATGAATGGTTAGTATTTCGACTCAGCACGGTCAAAAAGCGGTTGCAATTTCGACTTGATAAAGTCCTTGATCGCCTTCATGTGTTAGAAGGTTTATTGTTAGCTTTTTTGAATATTGATGAAGTGATCGCCATTATTCGTGAACAAGAAAATCCCAAATTGGCATTGATTTCACGATTTAAACTGAGTGAGCGCCAAGCGGAGGCTATCCTCGAATTGAAATTGCGTCATTTAGCGAAACTTGAAGAAATTCACTTGCGAGCTGAACATGATGAATTGAGTACCGAGCGCGATTTTTTGCAACAAGTGCTGGCCAGTGAGCAGCGACTGCGGACGATGGTTAAACAGGAAATTATTGCTGATCGCGATTTATATGGTGATGCAAGGCGTTCGCCCATTATAGAACGAGAAGACTCTCAAGCATTAAAAGAAGAAGACATCCTGCCAAATGAGCCAATTACCGTGGTGTTGTCGCAAAAAGGCTGGGCTCGCGCGGCTAAGGGCTACGATATCGATGGTAGGGAGTTAAGCTATAAGTCTGGGGACGAGTTTAAAGCTCAAACGAATGCGCGTAGCAATCAACAGGTTGTATTTATTGATAATGAAGGCAAAGTATATACGTTGCCTGGGCATGTGCTCCCCTCGGCAAGAGGTCAGGGTGAGCCCCTTACCGGTAAATTAAACCCCGCAGAAGGGGGGGGCTTTGTAGCATTGATAGGTGGTGAGCCGGATGATTGGGTATTATTATCAAATGATGCGGGCTACGGATTCGTGACCCAATTAAAAGATTTGTATGTCAAAAACCGCAATGGTAAAGCATGCCTTAAACTACCAACGAATAGTCAAATTCTACCCCCACGGCTTCTAACAGCAAAAGATGTTCAACAGGTCGTTTGTGTGACCAATACAGGTCGGTTGCTAATATTTTTAGCCAATGAGTTGCCTCAATTGACACGGGGTAAAGGCAATAAATTAATTAATATTCCGACGGCCAAAGCATCTGCGCGCGAGGAGTTTGTGACGGATGTGCAAATAATTGCCGTGGATGAAGCATTGACGGTACATGCTGGTAAACGCCATTTTACTTTGAAGGCAGCTGATCTGTTGCATTACCAGGGTGAACGAGGGCGCCGAGGAAATCGTTTGCCTCGAGGATTGCAAAATGTCACGGCCCTCGAAGTTGCAATGAATGGTAAAGTAGTAACCTGACAGTCTATGATTTGAACCCTGGGGTTCAAGTGGGGTGCGGTTGTGTCGGTTCAGGCTTCCCACATAAAGTGGGCTTGCTCAACGCCGCCAGCAGGATGCTCCCCATGATGTGCTTATTGGTTCAAAAATCAATTGCTGCCAGGTTGCTGGGTAGTATAGCATTATTTTGTTGTTTTTCCGGTAGTCACATGGCTAATTTTGTCTTCCAAGGTGCTAATAAATTGGGTGAGTTGCTGTCGTTGTTCTTGCTGTTGGGTTTGGCTCATGATGAGTTCATGGCTGACGTGAAGTGCGGCCAGGAGCAGTGCCTGAAAATCATCTAATTTTTTGAATTCACCCTTTTTTTTCAGTAATTGCTCATTGAGTTTTTGAGCTGCAAGTTGTAGATTTTCTTGTTCGCCATCAGGACATTTGATGTCATAGGATTTGTTTAGCAGTCGTACGGTGCAAGATGTAGTTTTTGTCATTTTAGTAACCGGTAAAGGGGTTATTTTGAGTCTTTGCATTGTCACAGTGCTATTCATATCGTAGCAATTCAGATGGTAGCAATTTTGGCTTGTTCGGGCAAATCGGTTATGATGAGTGATTTGTTTTGAAGAGTATAATATGTCTGCTGCTGGTACCACCCCTTTGCACATGCCGGATTATCAAATGTTTGTTGAGTCAATTGCTATTTTAGCATTGCCAATTTCAGCTAGTGAATTACATGGCGTGATGTGTGGCTATTTATGTGCGGGTGCAACGAATAAAGGCGAAGCTTATCTGCGTGCGCTGATCACGAGCAAAAATGATGACGGCTTGCGATTAGCTGCTTTGGCTTTGTTTGGGGTTTATGCGGTCAGTCAACAACAAATAACCAATTTTGATTTCGAGTTTCAACTATTGCTTCCTGATGAGGAGCAACCGTTAGCTGAGCGGGCAAAGGCATTTAGCGAGTGGTGCGAGGGATTTATCCAAGGGATTGGCGTGGCCGGGGTCGGTTCTGAGCAATTGCAAGAAGAGGAGGCAAAAGAGGCCTTGCAACATATGACTGAATTTGCTGAGCTGGATTATCAAGAACTCCACATTGAAGACGATGATGAGCAATCCTTAATGGAAGTCAGCGAGTATGCACGCTTGGCTGTGTTGCGTATTTATGGGGATTTGTATTCGAGTCATTTGAGAGGCGGTCAGGCTGAAACAGCCCATTAGTAAATTTTCACATGAAGTTAAGAATAATTTTTAAGGATTTAGCCCCCGATTTATAGGTTCTAAAAAGGATATTTTGATGATTACGCTAAAAGAATATCAAGCTCGGCGTCGAGACTTAGCGATGCGGCTACCTCCCGATGGTGTTGCAGTGATTCCTGCAGCAAGTGAATCTTTGCGTAACGGCGACGTTTACTACCGCTTTCGCCAGGATAGTGATTTTTATTATTTGACCGGCTTTAATGAGCCAGATGCGTTGTTACTAATCAGTTCGGGTCCTTCGGGTCAGTGCATTTTATTTAATCGTCCCCGTGATCCAGCACAAGAGCAATGGACTGGTAAGCGCTTAGGTCAAGACGGTGCTCGAGAGGTATTAGGTATTGATCTGGCGTTTTCAATAGCAACCCTTGATAAGCAGTTACCCGATTTGTTGGCCGGAAAGCGAGCTTTATATTATGAGTTAGGTTGTATCCCGCTTTGGGAAAAACGTATTCTTGATGCCTGGCTTGTGGTTAGAGGGCGAGCTCGCCGCGGAGTGCAGGCACCGGAATCTTTTTGTGATCTTGGGCCTATCCTTGGCGAAATGCGGTTATTTAAAAGCGCGGCGGAAATTGGTTTGATGCAACAGGCCGCACAAATTTCGGTTGCTGCCCATCAGCGTGCGATGCGCGCTTGCCAACAGATCAGTAACGAATATCAGCTTGAGGCTGAATTATTGTATGAATTCTCCCGACATGGTTGTCGTGGGGTGGCTTATGATCCCATCGTTGCTGGCGGTAATAATGCGTGCATTTTGCATTACACTGAAAACAATCAGCCGTTGGAGAAGGGCGATTTGGTGTTGATTGATGCTGGTGGCGAGTTTGAGAATTATGCGGCTGATATTACGCGCACCTTTCCCATTAACGGACGCTTCAGTCCCGAGCAACGTCTCATTTATGATTTGGTGCTGCGTTCGCAAAAGGCTGGTATCGCCTGCGTCCGCCCTGGGTGTGCTTGGGACGAGGTGCAGCGAACCATTGTGAGCATTTTGACTGAAGGACTCGTTGAGTTAGGTCTGTTGCAGGGCGCGGTAAATGAGCTCATTGAGCGCGAGGCCTATAAGTCATTTTATATGCATCAGTCAGGGCATTGGTTAGGCCTCGATGTGCATGATTGTGGCCCGTATAAAATAGAAGGGAAATGGCGGCCTCTGGAGCCGGGTATGGTGCTCACTGTTGAGCCTGGATTGTATATTAGTGCAGATACACCAGGGGTGGATCGTCGTTGGTGGGGGATTGGTGTGCGCATTGAAGACGATATTTTGGTGACAAAAGATGGTCATGACAACTTGACGGGCGCGTTAGCCGTGGAAATTGATGATCTGGAGGCACTCGTTCGTGGCTGAGCGTCAGGTTGATATTCTTATCGTTGGTGGAGGGCTAACCGGTGCCACATTGATGCTTGCACTAGCGGATCTTGGTTATAGTAGCTTATTAGTTGAGGCGAAGCCTTTTTCGAAACGCGTAAGAGCCGATTTTGATGCGCGCACCCTAGCTTTGGCACCGGCAACAGTGCGTATTCTGCAAATGTTAAACGTGTGGCCGTTATTACACGATTATGCCACGGCAATCGATACAATACATGTTTCTGAGAATCGTTGTTTTGGAAGTGCGCGCTTGCAGGGAGATGAGAGCAATCTGCTTGGATCCGTTGTTGAAATGCAATACATTAATCGTGCTTTGCACCAATTATTGGATCATCAAAACGTTCTCGCACCGGCAGAGCTGACCCAGTTAAACCCCATGGATGGTACCGCCACTATTCATACTGAAGGTGACGAGCTGAATGTGCGGGCACGGCTCA
>CAMBDN010000173.1 GCA_945865355.1 Legionella genomosp. 1 | reverse complement strand
CCCCTGGCAGAAGGCCGGTCTAGCTAATTCAGTCTTTGCTGATGCACTCAATTTTTATGGGCTGAAGTGGGCGGGAGCTGTAGCGAGTTTCGTTACCCTCACAGCGACACTTTCCTGTTCAAACTCAGGGGTGTATGGCATTGTGCGCTCGCTACATGCTTTAGCGAGGAATGGTATGGCGCCACAAAAATTAGCAAAACTTAATCGTAATGCTGTACCGCAAAATGCCGGGATAACAACGCTTGTCGCAATATGGGTATTACTCATTGTCTCGTATTTTTTTGGCCAAACCATGTTATATATCGCACTGCTCTTGGTATCAGGTTTTACTGGTGCTATTGCATGGATCTCGCTTTGTTGGGCCCAAATTAACTTTCGTAAACGGCTATATCAAGCAGGATATACAACAGCTGATTTGCGCTACAAGACGCCTGGCTCACCCTATACCGGTATTGTTGCTATCATATTAATGATCATTTGCTTAATTTTTCTTTTGCTGGATAAGGACCCTAGCTATAAAGTTGCTTTTTCAATCGGCTTTATAACATTGGTTACGCCAATGGCAATATACAAATATTTAGGCTTACACAAACATCGTGCAACAGCCTTGGCTAAGCATGTCCAGTTCTCTGATATTTTTCCTTCACGGACCAAAGAAAATACTCACAATAAGGAATAGATCGTATTGTAACGTGTCTTCTAGGCTATAAGACGACTTCATTTCAGACCGAAAGCACCCCAGCCAATAACTGCTTTGTATATTCATGTTTTGGATTTGCAAAAATTTGCTCCGTGCGCCCTTCTTCCACAACTTTTCCGTCGCGCATCACTAAGACATCATCAGCGATGTACGACACTACCCCCATATTGTGGGTGATAAACAAATAGGACAAGCCAAACGCTTGTTGCAAGGATTTCAACAGATTTAGAATTTGCGCTTGCACTGACATGTCAAGCGCACTCGTTGGCTCATCACAAATCAATATCTCTGGCGCTGTTGCTAATGCACGTGCAATACAAATACGTTGCCGTTGCCCCCCTGAAAATTGATGTGGATATCGATTCAAACTCGTGCGAGATAAATTAACTTGCTCCAATAACTCATATTGCCTTAAGCGAATATTGCCCCCCCTCATCCCCTGAGCTTGTAAGCCTTCGGCAAGAATTTCATCGACTGTCATCCGTGGGTTCATTGATGAGTAGGGATCTTGAAAAATGATCTGTACTTTTTGGCGAAAGTGACGTAACGCACGTCCACGTAGGGTAGCAATATTCTCACCGCGATAGAGCACCTTGCCGGAGGTCATTGGCTGCAAGCGCAATAAGGCTCGACTAGACGTGGTCTTCCCACAGCCCGACTCACCAACCAATGCCAATGTTTTCCCTTTGTGCAGCGTAAACGATAAACCATCCACTGCTTTATGGATATCGTACGTACGTCGCAACAAACCCCTTGGTTGGCTAAAATGGACCACTAGTTCATCTACGGTTAATACGATATCGTTATTGCTATCACTAGCCTCCCACGCCTGACTAGGTAGAGATAGCGGCGGTAGCTCGCTATGCTTTGGGTATAAATGACAACGAACCGTCTGTTCTTGTTGTAGAAGAGCTCGTTCCAAACTCTCTGCCGAAAACGACGTGTTTGGAACGACGTCTATTGTTTGCAACTGTGGTTCAACTGTAGCGCAAAGTGAAAAAGCATGTTGGCAGCGCGGATGAAAACGACACCCTGCGGGTATAGCATCTAGCGTTGGGACTGTGCCCATCAAAGTTTGTAATCGTTGTGCCCGCTTAGCAAAAGACGGAAGCGATACAAATAATTGTTGTGCATAAGGATGCCGCGGCTTACTAAAAAATGCCTGTACGGATGCTGACTCAACAATTTGACCGGCATACATCACACAAACCGTGTCAGACATTGCCTTTACCACACCTAAATCATGTGTAATCAATAACATACTCATCCGGTACTGCCGTTGTAATTTTTTAAGCAGTGCTAATATTTGTGCTTGAATCGTTACATCGAGTGCGGTAGTTGGTTCATCAGCTATTAATATTTCTGGATTGCTAGCTAATGCCATCGCAATCACAATGCGCTGCTTTTGACCACCAGATAATTGATGCGGATATTGCCGTAAACGCAGTTCAGGTTGTGGCATCTCCACATCTTTTAATAAAGCCAAGATTTTTGATTGGACTTGAAGCCGCGTTAGATCTTGATGCTCTTCAATTGCTTCAGCAAGCTGTTGACCGATGCTCAGAACAGGATTAAGCGCAGTCATGGGCTCTTGGAAAATCATAGCCATCCGACGCCCACGAATACGCCGCATGACACTTTCAGGAAGATTCAATATGTCCTGACCATCAATATTGATCGCACTTTTTGCACCATAAACACCATGACTCGGTAGCAGCCGCATCATAGCGAGCGACGTCATCGACTTTCCACAACCTGATTCACCGAGCAAAGCAAGCGTTTCACCGGGTTTTAAACAAAAACTAACCTCATCCACTGCCGTCAGCAAACGCTCGGTCGTTTGAAAGCTAACGCTTAAATTTTTGATATCAGCAATCTCTGTCATAGATGATTTAACCGTGTATAATGCAACAATTCTAGATCTATAGATTACATTATGTTCCGCCAAGTTGCTTTTGCCACGTTATTTTTAATTGCATCTCTAGGATGCGCCAACCAACAGGTACCACTTTATCAAATCGACATGATTGTTTTTACCCATCTAAATAGTTCGCAAACGCCTGCTCAAAATAACTTAGCACCACCACAGGCACCCAATCTAGCTGAAGCAATACTTCTACAAATAAATACCAGTGATAAAATGACACCCTACCGTATCCTACCCACGTCTGCATCACACTTACGCGATGAATATTGGGCCATGAACCGTAAGCCGCAATATCAAATACTCTTTCATTACTCCTGGTTACAACCCATTAATAACCAACGCCCAGTTGCCCTGTCACTAACCAACACCGGCGGCTGGAATATTGAAGGTACATTACGGGTGCGCCATAGCAATTATTATTTATTAGATACAGAGTTGCTCTTTTCAGCACCCGATAGTGAACAAGCTGCCTTTGTTTTTGCACAGAAGCAACGCATGAAGCCCGGAGTTATCTATTACCTTGATCATCCGCAGGCTGGTATGTTAATTAAAGCTCATCCAATAACATGATCAACGCCTATAAAATGACCGCTAATTTTTTTTCGCCTCATCTGGTTTGGCTAATTAGCGTATCATTTGTATTGTTCCAATTTTTTCTACAATTATCTTCCGGTGTAGTCATCGGCACTATCATGAACGAAATGCAATTGTCTGCATTAACAGCCGGGTTATTAAGCAGCGCTTTTTATGTTGTGTATACCGCATTACAAATTCCAGTGGGTATTCTTTTTGACCGCAAAAATGCACGACTATTGCAGGCAACAAGCGCCTTGGTATGCAGTATTGGTTGCTTCGTATTTGCAGGCAGCAGTAGCTTAGTGGGTCTATTTTTAGGCCGACTATTGATTGGCACGGGCTCCGCGTTTGCATTTGTGGGCTTATCGCACGTGTTGCGCCAACGCTACCCTTTAAAACAGTTTGCGTTCATGATTGGCTTTTCGGAAACATTAGGCTTTATTGCTACGTTGATTGGCATGCTGGCTCTCGGTGCACTGGTAACAGAATGGGGATGGCGTCGTTTTATCTATGCGGCAGGCGTTGCTGGTTTAGTCATTTCTTATTTATGTTGGAAATATATTTCTAATAGCAATCAACAATTGTCGCCACGACACCACTACGGTGAACAACTCATGCAAATCTTAAGCAATGGCAAAGCCTGGTTAAATGGCTTTTTTGTTGGTTTAAGCTTTATCGTGGTTACCGCTTTTGGCGGACTTTGGGCGGTTCCCTTCATCCAAGTAAAGTTAAGCTGTAACTTGCAACAAGCAAGTGCCATCAGTGCCCTATTCTTTCTAGGAACAGCCTTAGGTTGTCCGTTGTTTGGATGGCTCTCAGCAAAATTATCTAAACGCAAACCGCTGATAATAAGCTCCTGCTTATCAACCGCTTTACTAATGCTAGTTTTGCTGTATTTACCAACTCAAAGCCACCTCTTAACGACGTTTTTGATGTTCATGATTGGTCTTTGTTGCGGTGCGTATATGTTGGCTTATACCATTGCCAACGAGTTAGCCCCAGCAGACTCTGTGTCAACTTGTACCGGTTTCACCAATACCTTAGCCGTGATCACGACTCCATTGTTACAACCGCTCATCGGGTTTCTTCTCGATGCGAATAATCGTACGGGTGTTTATACACTGATTGATTATCAATTTGCGCTATTGACCGTACCTGCATGTTTAGTAATAGCCGCTGTGCTGGTATGTTTTTTACCTGAGAAAGTATAGGTCATGTTGAGATTTTTTTGACTAACAAAAGACACGAATGTATAATAAAAAATCATATTTGCGTTTTTTGTCATTTCCCACCATGAGCCCCCAATGTCAGACCAAGATGATGCGTTATATTATTTCTCTCAAGAAAGTAAACTGCAATATAGCCAGACGGCACTTGGTGATCCGGATATCAATCGCTTAGTAGAAGGCAAAGCAGATTTTTGGATTAATCCAACCTTCCTCGCGTTAAAAAGAAAAAAACGTTAATTATAACCAGCGAAAATCCGACGATCTTTTCTGAATATAAACCCTCTTCGCTAAATGATAAAATGATTGACCTCATTGAGTCTGGGTTTGAGATTTACCTATACGAAAACGGCAAACTAACTGCGTTGACATTAAGCCTACTAACCGATCGATTTGACGCTGCTCTCAGAAAAATGAAACCGTCCCATCCAGATGAGGCGATTGACACGGCAATAAGCCAGCTAAAAATCAGCAAAGATCAGATTCAACCACTCGATGATGATTGGTTCTCACCTCAAATCCATGGCGTAAGAACCTTTGATGGACATACGATTTACACCCAATGGTTCAAAGAGCACAATGAACAACAACGAAAAAAATTAATCTCTGTTTTGCAGCAATCAAAACACCCAGTGAAAAACATTGTCTATGAAGCTCACACCGATCAACCGCTTGACTGGTTAAAACAATTGACAGCGGCATTTCCTAAGGCAACGTTGATTAAAAGCTATCGGAAAGTATCGATAAGCGGGAAGACAGAAGCTCAGAAATTCGCGGCTCAGATAGCAACAAGCGAAGAGACTCACCCTGAATGAGCGTGCTCACACAATTTGATGGTCATTTTTCCACGATAAATGATGGTTGCTATATGTAAAAAATACACAGAATCCTTTCTGTGCGCAATAATAAATCAACCAGAAGATTAAAATGGTGGGGCGTCGTCAGTTGACCTTCCATTAT
>CAMBDN010000172.1 GCA_945865355.1 Legionella genomosp. 1 | reverse complement strand
GTCTTATTCCCTTTGATTACCTCAAAGTCCTCTTCGAAAAAATTCGCTTTTGCAAAACTGCAGAAGACTATGCGAATCTTCTTCCATTTAACCTCAAGATAAATTAATCGCTTTTTCTAATTCAACCCGTATTTCACCGAACGCATACCGATTTACTAGCGTTACGTGAGTTAAGACAAGCCAACAGCGGTAAATACAATCCTGAAAAATTGTACGGTGGCTTAGGTGGTATGGTATTAACCGGCGAACCTGGGATCGGCAAAAGTGAGATGGTCATTGCTATCCTTCGTCAACATGGTTACAAAGAAGCCCACTTCCGTCTCATATTAAAAGCTCAAACAAGCGACACTGACCTTGGTAATAAAATTTTTTATCGCATGCCGGTCAGTCTGCCGTTAAGCGTAAAACAAGCCTTGTTACTCAAAGCGTTTAATGAGGGGACTGTCGTTGTGGTCGATGAACTCAACAGTAGTCCCATGATGGAACGGTGGTTCAATGACTTACTCATGGGAAAAAATCCGCTCAACGGCAACCCTCCTCTGCATCCGGGGTTCATGCTGATTGGTACTCAAAATCCAGCGAACAAGGCGGGACGTAGAAGAGCAAGTACCGCATTCGCCCGCCGCATTATCCAAGAAACGGTTCCATCCTACCCACACCAAGAAATGTGCGAGATTCTAATTAAACAGGGCCTAAACCAGAAGGTCGCCAAACAATTAGTACGAACCTATGAAGATAATCGTGAGTACGCTAAACATCAGCACCTAGAGCCTGAACCGACATTCCGTGATTTATTAGCAGCCGCCGAGATCGCAAAAAAACGGACGTTTAGCTATGCCTTGCAACAACTCAATAGAACCATCGCCACACAACCGAATAAAAAAATTAAAGAATGCGCGATAGCGGTTCGCAACACGGTTCTAAAACTGAAAAACAAGGGTGAAAAAAATCTTACACGCTACCTCAACTTAACCAAGGCGTTACTCACCGCTCCTGCCTCAATGCAACCAAAATTGCTCATTCAATTTCAACAAAAAGCCACTGAAGCACAGGGTCATTTTTCTAAATTGTGGCGAAATATAGGTGCTGCAATGTTGTTATTAGGGATAGCTGTGGCCATCGCCGCAAGCGTTCTCTTGACCTCAACAGGGATTGGCGCTCTCCCAGGTATAGCGATTGCCACAAGTAGTGTTGCGCTTTTGGCATCTAGTGCTGGGATCTTTGCATTTAATCACCAACGCGGTCTATCAAAAACGATGAGCGAGCTACACGACGTCATCAACAAGCCCTTGGCTACCGTTCACTAACCATCAGAATAAACAAGAATATCATGGTATTTACCTTAAACCGTATCGTCTTGTTCTACTTAGAGAGCTACTTAGATACGAATTATCAGCTAAAATAATTGCAGAAGTACTTGGCTATACGTTGCCTAGATTGTCGGCTTTTAATTTTTAATCTTACTTTCAACGCTACCGCCTATCGCGTCATTACTCAACATACAAAAACCTGGGGTCTTCCCCTCCTCAACAAACCCAGCCACGACTGAATCTTTTTTAATGAACTCAGAAAGAACCAGGTGAACGCTGGGTGATGTGACGCGTATGTGCCAAGGGCCCTTTGCATCTTGTTTGACGCTAATAAATTGCGACATCGCCGCTGATATCCCTTGTTCATCACACCAACCAGCCACCGCACCCCGTAAAGCATCGGGGGCAATCATATTCATTGAATAAAATCCACTGCCATCAGTAAAACGACATAACACGCCAGTAAAAGGATGACTTTGATCCTGATGCGCTGTTAACCACACTTGCCGAAACCAAGCATTTTTTGCGGTAACGAATTGCTCTTTGCTATCGTTGCCAGCTTGTACATGCCCATTCAAATGACTGGTCTGATTGACCAGTAATTCAACGCCTGGGCGCAACGCTTGAACAACGGAGGTATTGCCCATTTGCTTTAGCATATCGACTTTAAAGTTAAATCCTTTGTTATCTTGCGTTTTCAAACCAAAAATCCAACTATTATTGATTGGATTAAACCGCATGAAGGCACGCCCTACATGCCAATTATAAGGGGTAGGATCGTGTATTATCGCGTCGCTTTCATCGAGCAAGATAACACCCTTGGTTTGACCATCAAACAATGCTGCAATGGTATGAAATTGTTCGTCATGGCGCTGCATTTGAAAAAAATAACCATAACTCTCACCACTCTCATTCGTTACTACGCCAGTAAAGATCCAATTCGCATGAGTAGGCTCAGGAGGCAAAGAACTGGTAACTTCTGGCTCAGCAGCATAAATGACGCTACTGACAATAACCGCAAGACAAACAAACAACTTAACCAAACGAACTTGAATCATTATACATAACCTTGTAATTGTTCATGTAACCACAATGCATCCCAAAATTTATCGTCTAACCGAGCATCTACGGGTAAGAAATACATCAGCTCAGTAGCAAACGGCTGACATTTTACCGCATCTTTTTCAGTCATCAAGACCGTTTTTTCAACCACATTTAAATCGTCTGGCTGAAAGCTATGATGATCTGCAAAAAAATAACGATTAAACGTAATTCCCAGTGCCTCTAACGTTGCAAAAAATCGTTGTGGATGGCCAATTGCAGCGACAGCCGCTATAGGACTTTTTAGCTCCGTTGATGGTATTGATCTGCCACTAACAAGCTGTGTTATTTCTCCTGGCAGAAGATCCATACGATATGCGGTTGGGTAAACCTGGTTCTCACGAGGTTTAAGTAAACGCTCAGGTATCTTAAAAGCACCTCCATTCACGACGATAAAGTCTGCTAGTCGTAAACGGTGCATACCTTCGCGTAACGGTCCTGCTGGTAAATAAAACCCATTGCCCAACCCTCTAAGCCCATCGATAACAACAATCTCAATTGCACGACCCATTGCATAATGTTGCAAGCCATCATCGCTAATAATAATTTGACTTTGATATTTATCAAGAAGGTACTGTACTGCTTTTGTACGCTTGGGGGCTATCACTACGGGACAACCCGTTTTTTTAGCCAACATCAATGGCTCATCACCAACAGAGGCGGCGTTGTCTTCACAACCAACTTCATATGGAAAATGACTAACTCTGGCACCATAACCTCGACTAACAATTCCAACACGCAAACCACGTGTCTTTAACTGCGTTGCCAAAGCAATGACCAATGGCGTTTTTCCAACACCGCCAACGGTTAAATTACCCACTACAATAATCGGCACGGGGAATTGTTGTTGGCAAAACTGTTTTAGAAAACGCCGTCGAAACGCTACGATGATACGGTATACGATTGAAAAAGGGGATAACAACCAATGCCAGCGGTTGTGACTGTACCATAGTTTGTTAAGGAAATGTTGATTGAATAAATCAACCCTTCGCCCCTTTTTCAAAGGGGGAGATGCGGCGGAGCCTTCCTTTAAAAATGGAGGCAGTGCAATCTGCTCCTTTTCCAAAGAGGAATGCTCCAGTCCCCCCCTTTGAAAAAGGGGGGTTAGGGGGGATTTATCAATCAACCACTTCCTAACCCGATTGCGCATTAAGCAAATGCCTCTTCGTGTCCCATACCTACTTGTTGGACCCGATGTAACTGCGCATACTGACCATTGATCTCCAATAGCTGCTGATGAGTACCCTGCTCAACAATACGCCCCTGATGCATAACAATAATTTTATCTGCTCGTTTGATCGTTGATAATCGATGTGCGACCACTAGTGTAGTACGGTTTTTCATCAACTTTTCCAGCGCTTCCTGAATATACCGCTCTGACTCGCTATCTAAAGCAGACGTCGCCTCATCAAGAATCAGAATAGGGGCATCTTTCAAAATAGCTCGCGCAATAGCTATACGTTGCCGTTGCCCCCCCGACAAAAGCACCCCATTTTCACCAACACGGGTATCATAACCTTGAGGTAAATTTTTGATGAATTCATCAGCATAAGCAAATTTAGCAGCTTCTACGATTTTTTCGCGGTCGACATCAAAACGACCATAAGCAATATTATTTGCCAAGGTGTCATTGAACAAGGTTACATGTTGACTCACCAAAGCGATTTGCTCACGTAAACCACTTAATGACAACTCATTTATCGGCGTTCCATCCAGAATAATTTTGCCGTGGGTTACATCGTAGAATCGCGGCAACAAACTAGCAAGGGTGGTTTTTCCACTTCCAGAATGCCCAACCAATGCAACCGTATCGCCAGCATTAATTGTAAAATCGACATCATGCAGTACTAACGGCCCACGACGATAAGCAAACGATACTTGTGCGAAGTGTATTGCGCCCTGCGCCCGTTGAGATAATTTCTTACCTTGATAAGATTCAGTCACTTCATCAAGTAAAGAAAAAACACTTTCTGCACCGGCTAGACCCCGTTGAATAGCGGCATTTAGCGTGGTTAAGGTTTTCATCGGCTTAATTAATTGCACCATTGCGGCAATGATGGCAAGAAAAGAACCTGCCGTCACAATGATGACGGTCGCTAATTTAATGGCGGAAAAAATAATCATCGCAATACCAAAGCCAATGATGCATTGTACCCCAGAGACATTAATTGCTTTGCTAAGTGCAACTTTCATATCATTGCGACGAGACATTTCAGTCGCTTGATTGAATTTATTAACTTCGTACTGTTCACTACCAAAAATACGTACCACTCGATAACCATCAATCGCCTCAGAAGCAATTTCAGTCACCTCACCCATCGTTTTCTGCACATTGTGACTGATTCGACGCACTCGCTTATTGGTATAATTGACCAATAAGCCAATAAAAGGGATGGTCAGTAAAAACATGACCGATAATTGCCAACTGATCACCATCATGACAACCAATAAACCAATAACAAGGCAGATATTTTGCACAAGATCGCTCAACGCATCAGCGCTAACTTGTGCAACTTGTTCAACATCGTAAAGAATCCTTGACAACAACTGGCCTGAAGTTGCCTCATCATAATAATTGGCTGGAAGTTGGATAATATGGTTAAAAACCTTTTGTCGCAGCACTTTTACTACCGAACGCGCAACCGACGTCATGCAATAACTTCCCGCGGCACTCACCAACCCGCGAAAAGTAATTCCGAGAAGCACCATCAGAGGGATTTTTTTAACAAACGCAATGTCAATATCAATGAACCCTTTATCAAAGAAAGGCCGCATCATATAAGTAAAGCTTGCATCGATTGCAGAATAAAGAATGGTTGCAAAGATACCTAACAACAGCATCGGCCAAAAAGGCTTTGTATAAACAAACAAACGACGATAGAGCGGTCCTGCTTTGCCATGCGTATTTTTTTTCATATTGAAGAGCAACAAGGTTGGCTGTAATTTTGCCGAATTGTACCGCTTATTACACCAGAGTGCGAATAAAAGCAGAAAATCACTAATGATAGACAGTCCCTTTTCTGTAGAAATTTTAATTAAATTTGATATAATATGAACATTCGCTCAGATACGGGAAAGCCAATGACTATCATCTACCTCTGTACG
>CAMBDN010000171.1 GCA_945865355.1 Legionella genomosp. 1 | reverse complement strand
GGTAATCTGTACGGCCTCTTACACGTGGATCGGGTAAATCACCAAAATATTCTACTAAACCATTGGACATCAAATAGCCTCATTTTATAAAGTGTGGCTATTTGATCATAACTTACTGCTATTTAGAAGGTTTTGGTGATCTTGCCCTGGAAGCTTAAGGCGTTGTTAATGTTTTTTTGTTAAAGTAGTTCAAGCTCGGACGAGGCTAACTGCGTCTTATGCGCATAAGACGCAGTTAGCCGGATGCTTCTATGGGTTGTATTATAATCGGTACTTGTGAAATGATGCTTTTCCCTGTTAAACTGATTAAAATTTTTACATTTGTGTTGTTGAACCACGATTTTCGAGACCACTATGGCTATCACGCTGATCATATTTAGCATATTAATATTAAGTTTTTTCTGTGTCGCATCGATGGTCTATCGGCTCAAACAGCAGCCCACAGTCCGTTTGTCGATCTTGGATTATTGCAAGTTAATCGGTAGCGGTATCGTTGCTTTTATTGCAGATACAGTAGGCGTTGGCAGTTTTGCAGTGAATGTTGCTTTAGCAAAGCTACTGGGTACCTTTCCTGATGATGAGCTACCGGCAGTGAATAATGGTGCACAAGTTATTCCTGGCACGATAGAATCGCTATTTTTTATGCAATTGGTTGATGTCGATCTTATGACCCTAGTTAGTCTAGTGCTGGGTACGTGCCTTGGTGGGTTGGTTGGTGGGGCTGTTGTAAGTCGCTTAAGTAAGCAGGCAATTCGTTTATCAATGATGTGCTGTTTTCTGTTAATTATCGGTTTATTGGTTTGTCATAAGTTCCACTTATTACCCGTAGATGGGGATTTAATGGAGCTGCATTCGTGGAAATTGATGATTGGTATTTTTGCCATGGTCATCTGTGGGGCACTTACTTCCGTTGGTATTGGTTTATTTGCGATGGTGCAGGGTGTTTTATTTTTGTTGAATGTATCGCCATTGGTCGCTTTCCCGATCATGACAACAGCCGGAGCAATGCAACAACCATTGACCACGTTAGTTTTTCTGCGTCAAAACAAAATCCCGTTGAAAAAAACACTGATCTTGAGCTTGGCAGGTTGTGTTGGCGTGTGTATCACGCTACCTCTGTTTACCCATATCTCGATTTCGTGGTTACATACCTTATTACTGGGTATTTTAATTTATAATTTCTTGGCAATTGGTCGCACTTACCTGCGATCACGGCCTGTTCCTGCCCTTGCTCGTTCGCAAAAAGAGTCGATTGAGGTGTATAATAGTTAGCACTGTAATCGCTGCGAAATGTGTATGTAGCTAGAGTGCGTGATTGCAACAAATCCTTAGGGGCTGCTAGCCGACCCCAATTTATTGATGTATATCTTGAGATCCACGAATGGATGAGCCAAAAAGTAAATCACAAAAAAAACGTGAGGCAGCAACATTGCAGAAACTAGGTATTGAGCTGATTGCTTTAAGTATTGAAAAGCTTGATCAGTTGCCTCTTCCTGATAATTTAAGAAAAGCCATTGTTGATGCCAAATTATTAAAAAGCCATGGTGCGGTAAGGCGCCAAGCGCAATTGATTGGTAAGCTGATGCGCACAGACAATAGCGAAGAAATTGTTGCGGGTTATGAGCAATTGCTTGCTGAGGCGAGTGCAAAAACAGAGCAATTTCACGATATCGAGGCATGGCGTCGACGGTTAATGAGTGAAGGAAACGACGCATTAACTGAGTTTGTTGCAAGCCACCAACCCGATGACGTCCAACATCTTCGCCAATTAATTAAAAAGTCAGTTGATGAGCAAAATAAACAACAGCACCTTGGTGCTAGTAAAGCATTATTTCGGTATTTGAGGTCCTGTTTGTTAAGAGGTGAGTCGTAACAATGATTTTTTCATTATTTGTCAGTTGCCCAAAAGGTTTGGAATATCTACTTGAGGAGGAGCTTAAGACGCTCGGCTTGCAGGTCCATCGCGTCAGTCCACAAGGTGTATATGGTGAGGGTTCAATTGATATTGTATACCACCTATGTCTCTGGTCACGGTTAGCCAATCGGGTGCAGCTCATTTTGTTGAGTGGAGAAGCCCACGATCAACAGGCGCTTTATCAACTTTGTCGTCAATACGCTTGGCAGAATGTTTTTGCCGCAGATAAAACCCTTGCGATTGAGTTCCATGGGACATCCCCGCAGATTCGTAATTCTATGTTTGGTGCACAAGTTGTAAAAGATGGTGTTGTTGATTATTTTAGAGCGTTAAATGGTGTTCGGCCAACCATCGTTCGCGATGCGCCTGAAATACGCTTGCATGCCTATTTGAAAAATGACCAAATTACCGTTAGTTTTGATTTAACGGGGTATAGCCTACATCAGCGAGGGTATCGCACTCAATCTGGGCCCGCGCCACTAAAGGAAAATGTAGCCGCAGCGATGCTAATACGTGCAAAATGGCCGCAATTGGCAGCAGAAGGTTATTCCTTCCATGATCCGTTTTGCGGGGCTGGTACGCTTGTTATTGAGGCCGCGATGATGGCGGCAAATATGGCCCCTGGTCTAATACGCGACGATCAGTCTTTTTATCATTGGACACAACATCAGCCATCATTATGGGAAAAAATTAGAGCCCAGGCTTTACAGCAAGTTAAACCCGTTACAATCAAATTATGCGGTTCAGATTTCAACGCGGATTTAATGACGATGGCCAGTGCGAACGCCGAGCGAGCCGGTGTGAGTCATTTGGTTGAATTGAGCACCATGTCGCTTGGTGATTGTAAAGCAACGGCTGAGAAAGGGCTATTGATCTGTAATCCGCCTTATGGTGAGCGGATGGGTGAAACGCCGCAGTTAATAAATTTATACCAGCAACTGGGTAGTGTTTTGCATACTCATTATCAAGGTTGGCAAGCCGCGATTCTTACGGCTGATCCGCTGCTTGCAAAAGCGGTGGGTTTACGTTCGAATAAGCAATATACACTGTATAACGGCGCACTTGAGTGTAAATTATATACAGTGGTGGTTGATTCTACCAATGTGTTGAAAAATACTCAGCAAGGCAGTCTATCTGCTGGGGCCGAGATGCTCGTGAATCGCTTGAAAAAAAATTATCAGCACTTGCAAAAGTGGGCGATGCGTCAACAGATCAGTTGTTATCGTGTCTATGACGCCGATCTACCTGAATATGCCTATGCTATTGATATATACAACGATCATGCTGTTTTACAGGAATATGCGGCTCCCGCGATGATTGCTAAACACAAAGTTGAAAGACGTAGTCTTGATGTACATCAAGTGGTCCCGGAGGTATTGGGTATTGCGCCTGAAAATTTGGTCATAAAGGAACGTAAACAACAAAAAGGATTGGATCAGTATCAAAAATTGAATCAGACGCGGCGTACCATGGTGGTTAGCGAGGGCACTGCCAAATTTAAAGTAAATTTGTACGATTATTTAGATACAGGATTGTTTTTAGATCATCGTCTTCTGCGATTAAAATTTGCAAAGCTTCCCCAAGATACGCGATTTCTCAATTGCTTTTGTTATACAGCAACGGCTAGTGTGCATGCTGCCTTAGCGGGTGCCATGACCACCAATATTGATTTATCGAACACCTATTTAAATTGGGGTGAAGAGAATTTTAAGTTGAATCATCTCGATTTGTCGAAGCATCAATTTGTGCAAGAGGATTGTTTAACTTGGTTAAAGAAAACGCGCGATCGGTTTGATGTCATTTTTTTAGATCCCCCTAGCTTTTCGAATTCAAAACGTATGCTCGATACCTTAGATATTCAACGAGATCATGAGACGCTGATTAGGGCGGCTATGCATTTACTGTATCCGGGTGGGATGTTGTATTTTTCTACCAATCTTAGACAATTTAAGTTATCCCCGCGTATCATTGAAGAATATTCCGTACGTGATATCAGTGCTGAAACAATTGATGTTGATTTTAAACGCAATAAGCGTATTCATCAGTGTTTTATGATAGGAAATCAGTAACAGATTGGTCATGGGTAGATCATTACAGGTCTTACGCAAAACCGTTGACAATATAAGTTCTTGAATTCCCGCGGTCAAAGCCGCGGGAATTAGGCGGGGATATTTAACCGAGTTTTTCGTAACGCCTTAAGTATTTACCCGTGTGCCCAGAATGTCGCCTCCCTCGCCTGCCGAAGAGGGGGTTACATTACAAATAATTAAGCCTTCTGTTTTATTATTTTTTCGCGGTCTCTTTACCGTAAATTTCTTCTTTAAGCGTGCCCATTCGACCCAACATAAAAAATAACTCCGTAACAATAAATAAGGGTGCGATAAACACATGCCATAAATTATCAACAGATGAGGGACGTTTTTCTTCAAGAAGATGTCCCGTAAATAGTAGTACAATGCCTACAAGAAAAAGCAGTACAAATGACCATAAACCAAATGACGTTGGACCTGCTTGATTAAAAAATGTAGCTATCCATAGAAAAAAAATAAGTATGGGCGTGAGTACGGATGCAAGACGCCAGTTTAGGAGAAAATAGAAAACGAGCAAAACCAGAGTAGCAATGTTGGCTAGATTGACATCCAATACACCAACGATAACCACATGAATAAATCCCAATAAAATCATCAAAGAAAAGATGATAACAGGTATACCGATCATGTGGGTATAACGGGTAACTTGGTTTTGATGGTAGGCCACATAACCTTGTGCTTGCTCAATAAACGTTTTCATCGCCTGACGTCCTGTGTTGTTTATTCACTTTGAACATAACATATTCTAACCTAGTCGGCCAAGGGTAACAGCGCACCTTTTAGCCGGCGCTGCTATTTGCAGCTAAATTTTGAGGTAATGATTGCCCTTCGCTCAATGCGGAGTGTGATGGTGAGCGCTTAAAAAAGAACAAGGGACTGTCATCAGCAGATTTTGGCGTTGGGATCACAAATCGAGGTGAGGGTGCGTCGCACTTCGATTCTGCAGCACTTGGCATTTCTTCCACAGGAGCAAAAATACCATCGGTTTCGATGTCATCTACCAATGATGCCAAATAGGCATTGTGCGTTGTCGCTGAACGATAGAATGGCAATCGTGACTCAAAAAATGATTGTAAATCGATTTTTGAACAGGAAAATAGCAGTGGACTGTTTGTTTTAAACCAAAAACTAAGCACTTCAATTTCAAATATATAAGCATTTGCCTCAGAGTTTGTTATACATGCAGCAACATTAAATGCATGTCCTGTTTCATGAACAATGATCCCGATGACCAAAATGGGCTTTTTTTCTAATACGCTTTCTTTGACGGCGATGGTTTTATTTTTCTCCCAAGAGCGATGGTGCTTTCCTAAAAGATGATATGTTTCGTGATTAACAAATATTGCAGGATTACTTTTAATGCCTAAAAAGTCGGATGGTGGTGTTAAGAAGTCCACCGTCAACTCCGGGATAGTTGCACGGCTTCCATTTCCAAGTCCATGCTTTCCTGTCTCGCGACATCCATCGATTAATTTTTTAATATCCGTTTTGGTCAGCATCGTCATTCTCCTGTGCGCCGGGATAAACCGGCGAGTTAGTTTGCGGATGAAATTTCCGCTCAGTGTAAGGGTTAGCCCCCCACACTGGACTTGAGTCATGCACCGAAGTCCGCAAGGTCATCGGTGAAGCGTTGACAAAGGTGTGCATAGGCTG